>JANLST010000332.1:0-3736 GCA_031362505.1 Sphingomonadales bacterium | reverse complement strand
CCCCCAGCGCGTCGTGCGGCGCGGCGCGCCTATCCGCGCAAAGCCGACATCTACCGAGCCATCACAACGGCGCGCGCCTGCGGGCTGAACATCGCCTGTATCGAGATCGGCCCGGATGGTTCCATCCGCCTGAGCGAAGCGGTTGTGGCTCAGTCCTCACCCTTGAGCGACTTCGACCGGCTCGATGCCGAAGGGTTGCTTTGATTGCCGGCCTCCATTTTGTGCGTAAGGTCCGGCGGAATGGTGGCTATCGCTGGTACGTCTATGGCTGGCGCGGGGGTCCGCTCATCCTGATGGCCGATGGCGCCGCAAGGCCCAAGCTCGATAGCATTGCGCTCAAGAAGTTGGCCGATGCCAATGAGCAGCAAACGAACCCCATCAAACGGGAGACGACGCTCGGTGATCTGCTCGACCGCTGGCGCGGGGGAGGGGGCGCCGATAGCGGGAGTCCCGAATGGCAAGCCCTTGCAGCGTCGACCCGCAAGACCTGGAACTCGCAGGCCGATGCGATCGAGAAGCGCTGGGGCACAACGCCGCTGACAGTCTGGAACGAACCGCGCATGGTCTCCAAGGTTGTCAAATGGCGTGACAGCAGGAGCGAGACACCCCGCGCCGCCGACATCGGTGTGACCGTTCTGCGCACACTGCTCGACTTCGGTAGACTGCGTGGTGCGGTATCGATCAATGTCGCTGCCAAGATCCCGGCGCTCTACAAGAATGGCGCGCGGGCCGAGATCATCTGGACCGATGAAGATATGGAGAGCTTTGCATCGCAAGCGACTGCGCTGGGTCAATCGCATATCACCGACGGTTTACGCCTTGCCACACTTACCGGATTGCGCCGCCAGGATCTCGTAACCCTCACATGGGATCAGGTCGGTGAGCATGCGCTCCACAAAAAGGCCCTGAAGCAGAGCCGTGGCAAACGTCGTCACACGACCATCCCCCGCATACCCCAGTTGAGCCTGCTGCTCGATGAGCTCAAAACCCGCGCCAGGAACCCCGGCGTCAATACCGTGCTCGTCAACAGCTTCGGGCAATCATGGACCGGCGACGGGTTCGGCGGTAGCTTCAACCGCATCCGAGATGCGGCCGACATCACGCATCACGACCTCGACACCGGCGAGCAAAAGAAGAAACATCTCCATGACGTCCGGGGCACGTTCTGCACCAAGCTGATCCTCGCCAATGTGACTGACCAGGAAGCCGCTGACATCATGGGCTGGTCCCCTGATCAGGTCGCTGGCATTCGCCGGGTTTATGTTGACCAGTCCAGTGTTATTGTGGCAATCGGCCAGCGGATCGCGAGAGCATTGTAAACTGCAATGTAAACCGTTTGTCCTACAGTTTTAAATAATGTTATATTTCAATATGTTGCGGGTGTAGCTCAATGGTAGAGCAGAAGCCTTCCAAGCTTACGACGAGGGTTCGATTCCCTTCACCCGCTCCAAATTCTCCGCCAACCTCCCTGCTCAAGTGCGGATCATTCCGATGGTTTGGTATCTGGCTGACTTGTGCGGCCGCCGCTGCCGGATCCCGGCTGACACGTGAACAACCTTTTCATCCCTTTCTTACTTTTCTGGTTTAGAGAGGCGCGATGAGCGCCGACAGTTTTCCTCCGCGCCCGCAATCCGCGGTCAGCACTGGCGTTGGTATCGCCGGGCTAGTCGGACTGTTCATCTGGATGTCGATATCGATCTCCCTTGGGCTGAGCGGTCCTTATTGGGCGCTTGCAAATGTCGCATCCTGCGGCGTCCCGATGGTTGTCTGGTCGTTGACGATCGACCGCGTGCATCGCAATCCAACGGCTGGGCTGGAATGGGACCTGCCTCCCCGCACATACCGTGAAGTTGCCGATGTTTCGCTGACAAAGCTTGCCGGCCTCTGGGCGACATGGGCAGCGATTGCGGCCGTTTACTGCATCTTCCGCTTTTACTGGCGCGACAATTACCTGTTTGCGATGGAAGTGTTCAGCCTTGCGGCAGGGCCGCTGTTCGTCCTCTCCATACCCTATGTCTTCTGGATCGACCGGCGGTTGAAGGAACCACGAGATGGCGCATGGCATCTCGGGGCCTTGCTGATGGGACAGGCCGGGGTCGACCGCAATGCCATTGGGGATCACCTGCGCGCCTGGGCCGTGAAGGGGTTTTTCCTCGCCTTCATGGTCTCGATCGTACCGGGCGGTTTCCGCAATGTGGTTCTGGCCGATTTCGGGATGATCCAGGACAATCCGGTCGCCCTGGCAAACTGGCTGATTACGCTCATGTTCGTGATCGACGTGGCCTTTGCAACCGTTGGCTATCTGCTGACGATGAAGCCCTTGGACGCGCATATCCGCTCCGCGACGCCTTATGCGGCGGGATGGGCGGCGGCGCTCATCTGCTATCCGCCGTTCATCCTCATGAATCAGGGTGGCCCGCTCGATTATCGCCCCGCATCGGCGGACTGGCTCTTCTGGCTGCAGGGGCATCCTGTTTTGATGACGATGACGGGCTTTGTTCTTGTCGCTCTGACCGCAATCTATGCCTGGGCGACGGTTGCTTTTGGGCTGCGGTTCTCGAATCTCACGGATCGCGGCATTCTGACCCATGGTCCCTACGCTTTCACCAAGCACCCGGCCTATCTGTCGAAGAATCTCTTCTGGTGGGTTGCAGGGCTGCCCTTTCTGGTGACGTCAGCCAGTCTCGTCGACGGGGTACGCAATACGGCGCTTCTCGCAGCCGTCAGCAGCGTCTATTTCTGGCGGGCCAGGACAGAGGAGTGGCACCTCGGTGCTGATCCGGCCTATCGCGCCTATGCGGATTGGATGGCTGACCACGGCGCGATCACACGGTGGATGACGCCCAAGAACTGGCGGCGCGGCCGAGACTCTGCTGCCCAGGCCGCGCAGCCAGCGGAATAGGTCAGGCAGTCTTTTCGAAAGCGACGCTGATGTTCAGTTCAACCTCGTCGCTGACCAGCGGGATCAGATAAACAATTCCCCAGTCGCTTCGCTTGATCGCAGCCTTGGCCGAGAATCCGACCGTTTCCTTCTTGCTGAACGGGTTGGTGCCGGCACCGGTGAATTTGGCATTGAGTGTCACGGGCTTCGTGATACCCTTCATTGTCAGGGTTCCGACGATCTTTGCGTTTGCACCGTCCACAACGACACTTGTTGAAACAAATTTTGCCGTCGCAAACCGGTTGATATCCAGGAAATTGGCCGATTTCAGATTGTCATTGAGCTTGGCATTGGCTGTGAAGATCTCGCCGACCGGAATGTCAATGCTGACGCTGCTCGCATTCGGTTTCGCCGGATCGAGCTTGAGTGTGCCCGTGGGGCTTCCGAACGCACCGAAATAGTCGGTGAAGCCAAAATGATCAACCGTCCAACCTATAAGCGTGTGGGTTGGCTCGACCATGTAAGTTCCTGCAGTCACGCGTGCAGGATCTGCCTTGCCGGGCGCCTCTTTGGGCAACTGGGCAAAGAGTGGGACAGCGACAAGCAGCGGCAATGCGAACAGTAATTTCTTCACTTGGGCGAACTCCTGATACAACTGAGGGGGTGGCACCAATGTCGGTGCCACCCCCTCAGGAGTCAATAAACCAAATCTAGGTGGCTGGCGATTAGTTCTTCGCCTTGTCCACCAGCTTGTTCTTGGCGATCCACGGCATCATCGCGCGCAGCTCGGCGCCGACCTTTTCGATCGGGTGCGCGGCGGCGGCCTTGCGGCTGGCCTTGAGTTCGGGCGGACCG
>JANLST010000331.1:0-1644 GCA_031362505.1 Sphingomonadales bacterium | reverse complement strand
CCAATCTCGCGGCTGGCAGACGCATTGCGGTGGCCGAAAGCTGCACAGGAGGCCTGGTTTCAGCGGCACTTACATCGGTTCCCGGCTCATCTGCCGTTTTTGAGGCTGGATTCGTCACCTATTCCAACGATGCCAAGATCGAGATACTTCAGGTTGACACAAATATTCTCGAAACGTTCGGCGCCGTTTCGATTGCGACCGCTTGGGGTATGGCGCAAGGTGCTCTTTCGCGTTCCGGAGTCGATACGGCGGTTGCGATTACGGGAGTTGCTGGCCCTGATGGCGGCACGGAAAAGAAGCCGGTGGGAACGGTCGTCTTTGCCCGCGCACGGAAAGGCGCCAATCCTGACGACGTCATCGCCGACACCCGACAGTTTGGTAATATTGGTCGAGGCCCAATCAGGCTTCAGGCTGCGCTCGTCGCACTCGAACTGCTCATGCCATAAAGTGCTTCAGCGCGCGCCACAAATGCATCGGTCATTTTCCTGAGAGCCCGTTCGAAGACTTGCCCTGCAAGCGCTTCAAATACCTTTGATTTGAATGCAAAATCTACGGTAAAATCGATTGTCGAACCGCCATCTTGCAGATCGGTAAAATGCCATTCGTTGTGAAGAAATTTGAGAGGGCCATCGACGTAATCAACCGCAATGCACGACGGTCGTGACTTGATAACGCGCGATGTGAAATTCTCTCTTAGTCCCTTGAAACCTACAATCAGGTCCGCAACCATTTCCGTCTCGCTGTCCGAACGAACGCGCACCGCGCTGACCCAGGGCAAGAATGCCGGGTAGTGACCAACATCTGACACCAATTCATACATTTGCGCCGCCGGCCAGGGCAGTGCCCGCCTTTCGCTATGCCGAGGCATCGTGTTGGCTGGCTGGGGCCAGTTGCTTCGCCCTTGCTTCCTGCATCGCTGCAAAGTCGCGATCGGCATGATAGCTTGAGCGCGTCAATGGACTTGAAGCAACAAGAAGGAAGCCTTTCGCGCGCGCGATCGCGGCATATGCATCAAAAGCCTGCGGCGTTACGAAATCAATGACCTTTGCGTGGCGCGGCGTTGGTTGGAGATATTGGCCCATTGTCAGAAAATCGACGTCTGCCGAACGCATATCATCCATCACCTGATGGATTTCCATCCGCTCTTCGCCAAGGCCAAGCATCACTCCCGATTTGGTGAAGATCGAAGGATCGTGACGCTTGACACTTTCAAGCAACCGCAGCGATGCGTAGTAGCGCGCTCCGGGACGGATCGTCGGATAGAGCCGGGGAACCGTTTCGAGATTGTGGTTATAAACATCGGGCCGTGCGGTAATGATCGCTTCGACCGCGCTCTCCGCCTTGTTGCGGAAATCGGGTGTCAGGATCTCGATCGTGGTCTTGGGCGTTGTCCGTCGCAATGCTTCGATCACCTTGACGAATTGCGATGCACCTCCATCCGGAAGATCGTCGCGATCAACCGATGTCACCACGATATGTTGCAGGCCCAGTTCGGCGGCCGCCGTAGCCACATGCTCGGGCTCAAGCGGGTCGACGGCACGAGGCATGCCTGTCTTCACATTGCAGAATGCACAAGCGCGCGTGCAGGTATCGCCCAGGATCATCACTGTTGCGTGCTTCTTGGTCCAGCATTCGCCGATGTTT
>JANLST010000103.1:0-17347 GCA_031362505.1 Sphingomonadales bacterium | reverse complement strand
GGCATTGGAACGCGGAGACTGGGTCATTTGCGACCGTTTCATCGATTCCACGCGCGCCTATCAGGGCGGAGCCGGCGGGCTTAGCGATGTCGACATCATGACGCTTCACCGCATCGGGAGCGAAGGACTGCTGTCTGACAGGACACTCGTCCTCAAGCTCGATACGATCGAAGCCTCATCGCGTGCCGAATCACGTGACGGAGGTAAGACCGATCGTTTTGCGCTTCAGAATAGTGAGTATCATCAGAGGGTTGCAGATTCATTCGAAGATATGGCACTCAAAGAACCAGGTCGCTTCAGGCTGATCTCGGCGTCGGGAAACCCAAACGACGTCACCGCGCAACTGATTGCAGCTCTGGATGACCTTTTATGAATGCAATCCTCGGCCATGATGCAGTCATTTCTGAATTCCTGACCGCGATGCGGGGGCCGCGCATGCATCACGCCTGGCTCATTGCAGGCCCTGAAGGCGTGGGAAAGGCCGAAACGGCAACCGCGTTGGCCAAGCGGCTTCTAAGCGAGGCTGCTGGTCCGAATATCGATGACGATCAGATCGACGTTCCTGACAATCATCCCATTGGAAAACTTGTCGACGCTCATACACACCCGGATTTCGTGCTCCTCGATCGTTTGCCCAAGGATATGAAGGCCCTACGAGATGTTGAACGTCGGGACTGGCCTCGCGATGTCGAGCGGGCGCGGAATGTTACCATAGAACAGGTGCGGGCCCTTGGCAGCATCTTTGCATTGACCCCTGCCTATTCACGATCGCGCGTCGTTCTGGTCGATTCGATCGACGATTTGGAGCGCGGTGCGGCGAATGCGTTGCTCAAGAGCTTGGAAGAACCGCCGCGGGGCACTGTTTTCCTCCTCGTTAGCCATGCGCCGGGACGCTTATTGCCAACAATCCGCTCGCGTTGCCGGCTGTTAAGATTTGATGCATTGGACGATGATGCAATGCGCGTTATCCTTCGACGGTCGCTTCCCGAGATCGACGATGCCGAACTCGCTGCATTAATGTTGGCAGGGCAGGGATCTCCGGGGCGGGCTCTGGGATATGCCGGTCTTGATCTGGCTGGGCTTGATGCATTGCTGCGCAATATCGCAAAAACTGGCGACCCCGACAATCTGCTGCGTGCCGAACTAGCGCAATCTCTTTCCGCAAAATCGGCCCAGCGCAGATATGAAGCCTTTCTGACCCGGGCTCCGTCTTTCATCGCTGGTCATGCCCGAAGTCGGAGCGGTCAAGCGCTGGTCATCGCACTGGAGGCTTGGTCGGCGGCACGCAGCCTTGCCGAAAGCGCCATTCGCCAATCACTCGATCCACAAATGACAGTGTTTACACTGGGCGGTCATGTCGCGGCCCTTGTTCCGGGATCGAAGCACGCTAAAGCCTGATCACATGTCTGGTGAGCCCTTTTATATCACGACCGCGATCAGCTATCCGAATGGTCGTCCGCATATTGGCCATGCTTATGAAGCGATTGCTGCGGATGCGATTGCACGATTTTATCGTTTATCTGGCCGCGATGTAAAACTCATCACCGGTACCGACGAGCATGGTCTCAAGATGGCCCAGACGGCGGCCAAGGCTGGTGTCTCGACGTTGGAGCTCGCAGATGAAATGTCAGGCTATTTCAAGGAAATGTGCGCGAAACTGAATATCGATTTTAGCCAGTTTGTGCGCACGACTGAACCACGCCATCATGAAGCGAGCATTGCGTTGTGGAAAGCGATGGAAGCATCGGGTGATCTCTATCTTGATCGCTATGAAGGTTGGTATTCGGTTCGTGACGAGGCCTTTTACGACGAAAAGGAGCTGGTCGTCGGGGAGGGGGGAGAGAAACTCTCCCCGCAAGCGACGCCGGTTGAATGGACGACTGAGGAAACCTGGTTTTTTCGTCTGTCGATATATCAGGACGCCCTGCTCAAGTTTTATTCCGACAATCCCGACTTCATTCGACCCGAGAGCCGCCGCAACGAAGTGCTTCGTTTTGTCGAAGGGGGACTTAGAGACCTGAGCGTTTCGCGGACCAGCTTCGATTGGGGCGTGCCCGTTCCCGGATCGCCCGGGCATGTCATGTATGTCTGGGTCGATGCGCTGACGACGTATATGACAGGCGTTGGATATCCACAGCTTGACGGAGACTTTGCGCGCTACTGGCCAGCCGATATCCATCTGATCGGAAAGGATATAGTCCGATTTCACACAGTTTATTGGCCCGCATTCCTTATGTCGGCGGGGCTACCGTTGCCCAAGCAAGTATTCGGGCACGGCTTCCTTCTTGCACGTGGAGGGGAGAAGATGTCCAAATCGGCAGGGAACGTAATCGATCCAATGGAATTGGCTGATCGTTTCGGGGTGGATCAACTGCGCTATTTCCTGCTGCGCGAAGTGAGTTTCGGGCAGGATGGAAGCTATAGCGAGGAGGCTATCGTCACGCGGTGCAACGCCGATCTTGCCAACAATTTTGGAAACCTGGCACAACGTTCGCTATCGATGATCGCCAAGAATTGTGACGGGAAGGTGCCGGCACCCTCTACAATTGAGTTGGCCGACCGCCACCTGACCGACGCCGTCAAAACAGCGAAGGCCGCTGTCGACAAAGCAATGATAGAACTTGCACTGCATTCTTCGATAGAGGCAATCTGGTCGGCGATGAGCGCGGCAAACCTCTATTTTGCAGAACAGGCGCCCTGGTCTGTTCGAAAAGAAGATCCGGTTCGTGCCGACACGATCCTTTACAATACAGCGAATGCAATCCGCCAATTGGCGATCCTTGCACAATGGATCATCCCGGACGGAGCCGGCAAAGTCCTTGATCTGCTCGGGCAGGACAAAAGCACAAGAAATTTCAGACATTTAGAAGATTCACTTCAGCCAGGACTTATCCTGCCCCCCCCAATAGGTGTTTTCCCAAGACTCGAACTGGGGGTCTGATGTTTGTCGATTCACATTGTCATCTCAACTACAAAGGGTTGGTCGAAAAGCAGGCGGATGTGATCGCACGGGCAGCCGCGGCGGGCGTATCGGGGATGCTCAATATATCCACACGTGAATGTGAATGGGACGACGTTATTGGCGTTGCAGAGCGGGTCGACAATATCTGGGCGTCGGTGGGCATCCACCCGCATGAAGCGGACGGGCACCCTGATGTGGACACGGCTAAACTCGTTGCCAAGGCTGTGCATCCCCGTGTCGTTGCAATCGGTGAAACCGGGCTCGACTATTATTACGACCATTCAGACCGGGAACAGCAGCGCGCCAGCTTTCGCACGCACATCGCGGCGGCGCGCGAGACGGGACTACCTGTCATCGTTCATACGCGTGACGCTGAGGAGGATACCGCCGACATTTTGGCTGAAGAGATGGGGAAGGGTGCCTATCCCGGCGTCATTCATTGTTTTACCGCCAGTCAGGAGTTTGCAGAAAAAGCGCTGGCGCTTGGTCTTTACATCTCCATTTCCGGCATTGTCACGTTCAGGAACGCGAAGGACCTGCAGGCCAGCGCGGCGCTTGTGCCCGAAGACCGGCTGCTGATCGAAACGGATTCGCCATTCCTCGCTCCTGTCCCGCATCGAGGCCGATCATGCGAGCCTGCTTTCGTGGCCGATACGGCACGATTTCTCGCCGAGTTGCGCGGCACCACTGTCGAAACGCTCGCCGGCCAGACAACAGCCAATTTCTTCCGGCTGTTCAACAAGGCGCAGGCTGCATGACAAGCGATCAGACTGCCAATCTGGTCTATTCCCTACTGTTCCTCGTGCTTGTCGCTTCCAGCCTTTTGGCACGAAGGCTCCCATTAGGTCAGGCGGCCAAATATGCCCTTGCCTGGGTCGCAATCTTCGGAAGCGCGGTCGTTCTTTATTCGTTCCGTCACGTGGCGGGGCAGGCGTGGGAACAGATCAAACGCGAGTTTTACCCAGATGCACCAGTTCAATCAGGTGGTTCAGTTCGTGTTGGCAAAGGCGATGATGGACATTTTCACGTCAGCGCCAGTGTCAATGGCCATGACCTGAAATTCCTGATTGACAGTGGTGCGACCACATCAGCACTTTCCAAGGCGGGTGCAACTGCCGCTGATGTACCGATTGATGAAATTGGTTTCCCTGAGGCGGTTGAGACTGCCAACGGTATGGCGATGATGCGGCGCGCACAAATCGAACGGCTTGTGATTGGCAACATCGTGCGGATCAATCATCCGGTCCTGGTTGGTGATGATATAGGGAATTTGAACGTGCTCGGCATGAATTTCCTTTCATCACTCGACAGCTGGAAAGTGGAAGGCGATGTAATGATCCTGACGCCCTGAGGCAGCGCACTCAGGAAATACCAAATCTATCTTTATTTTACATAATGTATATTATCGGACTTATATATGTCACAGCCTCCAGACCCCCCTCACGCAGAAATCCGGCCTTTGGTCGACATCATGGCGCGTCTGCGTGATCCGCAAAATGGTTGTCCGTGGGATGTGCTGCAGAATTTCAAGTCCGTTGCGCCTTATACAATCGAGGAAGCTTATGAAGTCGCAGATGCTTGCGCCCGCGACGATATGGCCGCTCTCAAGGACGAATTGGGTGATCTGCTCCTTCAAGTCGTGTTTCATGCGCGTATGGCAGAGGAACGCGATGCTTTCAGCCTGAATGAGGTCATAACGTCGATTTGCGACAAGATGGTACGCCGACACCCGCATGTGTTTGGCCCTGAAGGCTCAAAAGCGGATTGGGAAGGAATCAAGGCGTCCGAACGACGCGAAAGCACCGATGATCCTAGCGCAGTCGCTGGGATTGCTTTGGCTCTGCCAGCCTTGATGCGAGCGGAAAAATTGCAGAAGCGAGCGGCGAGGACGGGATTTGATTGGCCCGACCTTTCGGGTGCGCGCAAAAAAATCGACGAGGAACTGGCCGAACTCGAAGCCGCAAATACGGACGACGCGCGCGAAGATGAGATGGGCGACATATTGTTCAGTGTGGTCAATTTGGCGCGCAAGATGGATATTGATCCGGAAGCCGCATTGAGACGGACGAATGCCAAGTTCGAGCATCGGTTTCGGGCTGTCGAGTTGATGGGCGGTGAAGGTTTTTCGAGCATGCAGCTCGATGAAATGGAAGCGCTTTGGCAGGCCGCCAAGCTAACTAAGTAGAACGACGCGCCTGAAATCTTGCAAAATCAATATCCGACAGTCGAACATCGAGCACAATGCGCTCGCCATTGAGCGATTCAGACTCAACTGCGCCATTTGAGTGTAACCACGCGATGGCGGCACCGTCGGCCATTCCCAATTCGACCCTTCGAAGCCGGTGGGCACTCGTCAGCCTGTCCGACAATTTCCTTGTGAGGGCTTCCACGCCCTCACCATTGAGCGCCGAGATCAAAGCGACGTCTTCATGTCTAAGGGCGTCTGCGATGCGAATTGCGCGTTCGTCTGCATCAAGCAGGTCGATTTTATTCCATGCCTCGATAATGGGAGCGCCCTCCTCGCCGCCAGCGCCGATTTCGGTGAGTACGCTGATTACATCCTCACGCTGGGCCTCGGTATCATCATGCGCAATATCGCGGACATGAACGATGATGTCGGCATCGACCACTTCTTCAAGTGTGGCATGGAAAGCAGCGACCAGTTGAGTCGGGAGATCCGAAACAAATCCGACCGTGTCGGAGAGTATTGCCTTTTCAACACCGGGAAGTGACATTTGTCGCATTGTCGGGTCAAGGGTTGCAAACAGGAGATCCTCTGCCATCACAGAAGCGCCCGTCAAGTAGTTGAATAATGTGGATTTACCGGCGTTGGTATAGCCAACGAGAGCAATGGTCGGCCATGGTGCGCGCGAGCGGCGATCGCGATGCAATTTTCGGGTCCGCGTCAAATCCGCCAATTCGCGCCGGAGTTTTGCCATCCTGTCGCGGATCAGGCGCCTGTCAGCCTCGATCTGGGTTTCACCTGGCCCGCCAAGAAAGCCGAAGCCGCCCCGCTGCCGTTCAAGATGGGTCCAACTCCGCACAAGCCGCCCCGCCTGATAGTCAAGATGCGCAATTTCAACCTGCAACCGTCCCTCGGCACTTGCCGCGCGTTCGCCGAATATCTCGAGAATAAGGCCCGTCCGATCGATCACTTTGGTATGCAGTGATTTTTCCAGGTTATTCTGCTGCACCGGGGAAAGCATGCCATCGACGATAACCACATCGACGTCATGCGCGTTTACGCTTGCTTGCAGAGTTTCGATCTGTCCTGAGCCAAGAAGCGTTGCCGGCTTCGCCGCGCGGATACGAAATGTGGCGCTATCGCGCACGTCAAGGCCAATCGCCGCAGCAAGTCCTTTTGCCTCTTCCAGCCTGGACGCGAGGCTTCGCAATCCGCCCTTCCCAAAATCTGGAAGCACGACAAGAGCGCTTGCACCGCGCGCTACGCCGTCGTCTTCCTGCCTCTGAAAAACGCTCAATCGACGTCCGTTTCGCCCTCTTCGGCGAGGTTCAGCGGATTGATTGGCTGCACAGTCGAGATTGCATGTTTGTAGACCAATTGCGCGTTGCCATCCCGCTGCAGGAGCAGGCAGAACAGGTCATAGGCAGCGATATCTCCTTGAAGCATCACGCCATTGACCAAAAACATTGTCACCGGGTTCTGAGTCCGCTGGACGGCGCCAAGAAACACATCCTGAAGCAGCTTTTTCTTTTCGCCCTGTTCGAAAAGCGCTGCAATCCCGATCAAGTCGACATTTGCTGCCGGCATCACCGTCGATATCGCATGCTTGTAGATGAGTTGACTCTGCCCGTCGCGACGCAGCAGCACGGAGAAATTGTCAAACCAGGTTATAATTCCCTGGAGCTTTACGCCCTTTACCAGAAACATCGTCACGGGCGTCTTGTTTTTGCGCAGGTTGTTCAGGAACAGATCCTGCAAGTTGTTCGATTTATCGGGCATGGTTCACCTCTTGGTCTTGGCAGGTCATCGCCTGCTCGCGCGCCGTTACGTGGCGTCGTTTGCTCCCAATTGCTGGTCGCTGAAGGACTATAAGCGATCAAAGCTGTTTCGTCAGCCCTGATCTTCGTCGTCAGCCCGTATTTCTGCCATGCCGAGTATTTTGAGTTTCCGATGGAGCGCCGATCGTTCCATTCCGATAAAGGTTGCCGTTCGCGAAATATTGCCGGAAAACCGACGAATCTGGACACGAAGATACTCGCGTTCAAAGGTCTCTCGCGCCTCGCGCAAGGGGGCGCCCATCATTGCATTGGCGGCTCCGTTGGCAACAGGTCTGCCTTCATCGATTATTTCTTGTGGCAACATGTCAACGTCAACCCGTTCGATTCGTTCGCCCGGTGCCAGTATGATCGTACGCTCGATGATATTGCGAAGCTGGCGCACATTTCCTGGCCAATCATAGGCCTGGAGGGCCGCGATCGCATCCGGCGAGAAACTGGGCGTTGCAATGCGTCGTTCGGCGGCAAAGCGGGCAACAAAATGTTCTGCAAGTACAGGAATGTCTTCTCGCCGCTCGGAGAGCGCTGGGATGTGAACAGGCACGACATTCAATCGGTAGTAGAAATCTTCACGAAACCGCCCGTCCGCGATTTCATTCAAAAGGTCGCGCGACGTTGCAGAAACGACACGCACGTCCACCTTCACCATGCGCGATCCACCAACCCGGGTAAAACTCTGGTCGGTCAAAACGCGCAGGATACGCGCCTGCGTAGCAAGGGGCATGTCTGCAATTTCATCCAGAAATAATGTGCCCCCATGCGCCTGTTCCATCAGGCCGGGACTTATTTCCGATTCGCCACGTTCAACGCCGAACAATTCCTCGTCGACTCGCTCCGGGGTCATGCGCGCGGCACTTGCTATGACAAACGGCGCCTCTGCGCGTGGGCTCCAGTTGTGAAGCAGCCGCGAAGCCACTTCCTTTCCCACGCCAGCCGGGCCAGTCAACAATACTCGACTTCCGGTCGGACCGACCCGTTTGAGTGTCGCTCGGACGGCGTTGATGGCGCTGGACGTCCCGGTGAGTTCGTCTTCAAAGCCAATCTGCGCCCGCAGGGCTTCGTTCTCTCTTCGTAGTCGCTGGGTCTCGGTCGCTCGACTGACGAGGTGGAGCAAGCGTTCCGCTTCAAACGGTTTTTCGATAAAATCCGCCGCGCCGCGTCTGATGGCTGCGACGGCTGTGTCAAGGTTGCCATGGCCTGAAATTATCAACACCGGCAGAGATGCATCGCGGCGTTTGATTTCATCGAGCAAGTCAAGACCGTCAAGTCGCGAGCCCTTCAGCCACACATCCAGCAGCACAAGCGATGGGCGCCGGTCTGCGATTGCAGCAAGCGCTGCATCACTGTCAGCCGCCCCCCGCGCCTCATAGCCATCATCTTCAAGAACGCCGGCAACCAACTCCCGGATGTCAGATTCGTCGTCTACAATAAGGATGTCGAGGGCCATCTTTAACGGTCTCCGCTACGCGAAAGAGCAGGGGGAAGAGATACATCCGCTTCCCCAAAAAGAATGGCTTCATCGCCGTTATCCTGAGGGAGTGATCCCGATGTCTCAAAAGTAAGCGTGATAATCGTCCCACCCCCTTCTCGGTCTGCGAATCCCAAAGTTCCTCGATGTTCCTCGACGATCTTCTTCACGATCGCCAAGCCGAGACCAGTGCCGCGTTCGCGGGTCGTCATATACGGCTCGGCAAGGCGATCGCGCTCCTTGGGCAGGCCTATGCCATTGTCGGAGACGGTCAGCGTGATCGTTGTGTCCGGATTGGCAAGCATGGAAACGGCTATTGCGCCGTCTTCCCTTCCAACGGCCTCCACGGCCTCAACCGCATTTTTGACAAGATTGGTAAGCGCCTGACCCAACTGCCTGCGGTCACATACGAGATGAAGTCGAGGATCCGGCGCCTCGATCGAAAATGCGATTGTCGGGTGGGCAACTTCATGCAGAAATACAGCCTGACGGCAGATATCGATCAAAGCCTCTTCATGAAACACCGGTTTGGGCATCCGCGCAAAGGACGAAAATTCGTCAACCATCCGCCTGAGATCGCCTACTTGGCGCACGATTGTATCGGTAAGTCGTTCGAACGTGGCAGGATCGGTTTTGATTTCCTTGCTGAACCTCCGCTTGAGCCGCTCTGCGGCCAGCTGGATAGGTGTAAGCGGGTTCTTGATTTCGTGCGCGATCCGTCGTGCTACATCCGCCCAAGCGGCACGTCGCTGATCAGTCAGTTGTGCGGTGATATCGTCAAATGTGAGGACATGGCCCAGTTCATCCTGGGCGATTTTGACCGCGAGCGTACGGGGTTCTTCCTTATCCTCAAGATGCACAATGGCTTCGGATTCACCACGCACGAGCATCGCATCAAGTTCAGGCGACAGTTCTTCGAGCCGCACAGACATGTTCGGTCCCGCTTCGAGCAATTCCATGGCCGAACGGTTCATGATGCGCACGCGTCGATCTTGGCTTACAGCGATAACACCGGCAGTTACGCCGGAAAGTACAGCCTCGATAAAGGCCCGGCGTCGGTCGATCAGATCAGAAGCGGCAATAATTTCGTTTCGCTGCGCTTCAAGGCGGCTCGTCATGCGATTGAATGCGTCCGTTAGAACGCCAAGCTCATCGCGCGTCGGTGGTGCCTCCACCCGGGCAGTCAGATCGCCAGCGGTCACCCGCTGCGCTGCGTTGACCAATTCTCCGACCGGTTTGACCAACCGATCGGCGACCGTAAGCGCAACCCAAACGGCCAAGCCGACGATCAGCAGCGTGATCAACAACAATGCAGCGTGAAATTGCAGTTGAAGCGTGCGCGACCGTTCCACCAGATCATCATAGTTCTTGAGGACGAGCGAAAAGCGTTTCGCTTGTGCCTGCGCTTGCGGAGAGCTCACCCTTGCGGCGTACACATAGACATCCGGTGCACCGGGAAGCGGCGCGATTGCCTGCAGGCGCCCCCCGGAGTCCTGGAAGACGGTTTTTCGAGTGGCTCTCAATTGCTTGATGACCGCGAGCGGAACCCAATTCTCGGTCGGACGGTCATACGGATTGACGAGTGCCAGTGATTGTGACCCGTTCTTGGGCGTAAACCGGACGATTGCTGCCTCGGAAAGCTCCCGAACATAAACCTGATAGGCAAAATTCTCGTTGAAACCCTTGCTGTCGATAGGGGCGACCGAAAGGTTGAAGCTCAGATCGCTCGCCATCAATTCGGTTTCCCGAATGATCCGTTCCTGCTTTTCCGTATAAAAGGTCTGCGCAAGCGTGTTCGCATTTTCAAACATGTTCCGCGCGCGATCCGAATACCAGAATTCTACTCCATACTGAAACAGAAGCGACGCAAAGATAACGAGAAGAAGCACCGGAATGCTTGCGATCAACGAAAATAGGGCAACCAGTCGAACATGAAGCCGGCCATGCCCGCCTATCGGGGATTGGGCCGCCCGCCTCTTTGCGAGCCTTCGACCAACCAGCACAATCAGTGCGATCGCGGGTATCAGATTGGCGACAAGGAGTATCGCCACAAGCGGTGGCGTCAGCAGGCGTTGACCCGGTTCGCCTCCGGTGAGGATAAAATAGCTGACGACCCCCACAATGAAAGATGAGAGGAAGGTGCCAAGTTCAACAAAAGGGATCCAGCCACGCCGCCGTGCCATAACGGCCAACCAGCGAGGCCAGCGTTCGATCGCGGATGTGGGCGAGCCTGTCATTGTTGCAACACTACAACGTTACCGTGGTATTTCCAACACACCTAAAAGCGCGATGATGGCACTCCAACCGCAATTCAAACCTTTCCGCCGCGACCAAGCGAAGGGTCGATACCCAGATCGACCAATTTCTTGCGCAAAGTGTTGCGATTGATCCCCAACAGCTTTGCTGCGCGGATCTGGTTTCCGCGAACGGCCACCATTGTCGCCCTGAGAAGTGGCCGTTCGACTGTCTCGGTAAGTCTGTGGTGAAGGCCATCAGGCGGCAATAAACTGCCGTGACGCGCAAAATAGTTTGAGAGATATTGCTCAATCGCAAGCGAAAGCCCCTCATCGGCAAAATGTGCCTCCGGAAATGCGGTTGACTGATCTTTCGCGGCATCAAGCTGTTGCTCGACAAGGCTTGCCGAAATGATGTCATCTCGCGAGAGGACCGCCAAGCGGCGCATCAGATTTTCGAGTTCGCGCACATTGCCGGGCCAGTCATGCGCAACAAGGCGGGCGCTGCCACTATCATCCAGTTGCTTGCGCGGAAGCCCTTCCTTCGCGGCAAGATCGAGAAAATTGCGTGCGAGCAAGGCTACGTCTTCGCCGCGTTGCCGCAGCGGCGGCAAATTGACAGGAATCACGTTCAAACGGTAATAGAGGTCCTCGCGAAACGCGCTTGCGGCAATCAGGTCGGGAAGATTCTTGTGGGTTGCTGCGATGATACGCACGTCCGCGCGAATCGGCCTGCTGCCGCCCACAGTCGTGAATTCGCCCGATTGCAGGACGCGCAACAGGCGGGTCTGGGCGTCCATCGGCATATCGCCAATTTCGTCCAGAAAGAGCGTACCGCCCGCGGCCTGCTCGAATCGTCCGGCCACCCGTGTTTGCGCGCCGGTGAATGCCCCGCGCTCATGGCCGAAAAGCTCGGCCTCGATGAGGTCTCTGGGAATGGCCGCCATGTTGACAGCGACAAAGGGCCTGGCCTTGCGCGCGCCAAGATCGTGGATCGCACGTGCGACCAGTTCCTTGCCGGTTCCCGACTCCCCCAAAATCAAAACTGAAAGATCGTTGGGAACAACGCGCGCGATGGTGCGGTAAACATCCTGCATGGCAGGTGATCGCCCGATCAGCGGCATGCCTCCATTGTCGTCCTCCGCCTGAGCGGACGCGGATTGGCCCTTCTTGCGGCGCAAGCCGTCCTGTACCGCTCGGCAAAGTTCATCAAGATCAAACGGCTTTGGCAGATATTCGAAAGCGCCCTGCTCTGTTGCCCGAACCGCCGTAGAAAGCGTGTTTTGCGCCGAAAGTACGATAATCGGCATTTCGGGCCAGCGCGCGAGAATCGCCGGAACATTATCCAGCCCGTTTCCATCTGGCAAAATCACGTCAGTCACCAGGATATCTGGCGCGAAACTTTCCAGTAGAAGCGCCTGTTCTGCAACCGATGCTGCAGCAGCGACCTGGTGCCCTTCGCGCCGTAAAGCTTCAGAAACTACGGTGCGGATGGCCTGGTCGTCATCGACCAAAAGGATTCGTCCTGTCGTCATGCCCCGTCTCTCTCCGCGCGTTGCAGCAACAGACGGAACACCGTCATTTCGGGATCGCCCTCGCGCGCATATTGTATAATTCCGCCCATATCCCGCACCAGCTTGTCGGCAATTGCGAGGCCGAGGCCACGACCCGATTTCTTGGTGGAAACAAACGGGTCGAACATGTCATCTTCGAGTTCGGGAGGCGCACCCGGACCATCATCGATCACGCAAAGCTCAATGGGCAGTGAGCGTTTGCCTTTCTCGGAGTCAGCGGCGAGCGATACGCCCTGTCGGTATGCCGTAGTTAAGCGTACTGTCCTCACTTCGCCATCAACTGCGGTTTCTGCCGCGTTTTTCAGAAGGTTCAGGAGTATCTGCACAAGCGAATCGCGGTGGACGAGCACAGGCGGCAATGATGGATCGTAGCTGTCGACGATTTTTAAACGTGCGCCGAAGCCGCTTTCGGTCACGTGCCGCACATGATCGATAATTTCGTGAATATTGCCAGGAGCAGGCAGACGCGGGCGGGTGTCCGTGAAGCCTTCCATCTGGTCAAGCAGGGCCGTAATACGATCAACTTCGCTGCAGATCAGTTGAGTCATTCGGCTTTCATCTGCGCTTGCCCTGCGTTCCAGCAACTGCGCCGCGCCGCGAATGCCGGAGAGCGGGTTTTTGATCTCGTGCGCCAACATTGCAGCGACACCAACCGCGCTTCGCATTCCGCCTGCCCGCTCGAGTCGGTGTCCCATTCTGGATGCAGAGGCCGCGGCATGGATGGCTATGAGGCGCCATCCACGCCAGTCGGTAAACGGCGTCACGACGAAATCGGCACGAAGACTTGCACCACGTAAAGTGGTCAGCGTGACTTCATAGGCAGCGAACGGACTATCGCTTGTCGCATCAAAACCGGCAGGCATGCTGAGCATGTCCGTAAGTTTTCGGCCCTTTAGATGAGTCGCGCTGATGTTGAAAACCGCTTCTCCGGCCGCATTCACTTCCGAAATCTGACCATCAGGATCGACGATCAGGATCGCCGTTTGCAAAGCGACAAGTACATCGGAGGCGTCGGGCGCCGTTTTCATTTCATGCCGCTGCGCGACTGAGCCATGGCGAATAGAATTGCTCAAGCCCGGCCAGAACGATGCGTGAATCGCCAATCTGGTTGATTCGATTGCGAAATTCGGCGGAGCCCTGCAATCCTTTCGTATACCAGCCTATATGTTTGCGGGCCAGATTGACGCCGGTTAACTCACCATAATGTTCGAGTATTGCGTGGTAATGCGCTATAATCATATGGTATTGTTGCTCAACTGAAGGGTCGGCGGGAACGCCCTGCCCTGTCAATGCCGCCATCACCTGAGCGAGCAGCCAGGGTTTGCCATAAGCACCGCGCCCGATCATCACGCCATCTGCTCCTGACTGGTCGAGCGCGTCCCTCGCATCTGCTACCGAGCAAATGTCGCCATTGACGATCACAGGAATTTGCACGGCATCCTTGACGCGTCGAACAAAGGCCCAGTCCGCACCATCACGATACATTTGACACCGCGTTCGGCCATGCACGGTAATCATTTTTGCACCCAGGTCTTCGGCTATATGCGCCAATTCCGGCGCGTTGAGGCTTTGATGATCCCAGCCCATACGCATTTTAACGGTGACCGGCACGCTGACGGCTTTTACTGTGGCTTGGATAATGCGGGTTGCAAGCGGCAAGTCTCTCATCAATGCCGATCCAGCATCCCCATTAACAACCTTCTTGACCGGGCAACCCATGTTGATGTCGATGATCGCGGCGCCACGATCCTCATTGAGTTTTGCAGCGTCACCCATTTCCTTGGGCGAACACCCCGCCAGTTGCATGGAAACGGGCTCTTCTGCCGTGTTCCAGGCCGCTTTCTGCAGCGATTGACGGGTTTCGCGGATCATTGCCTGGCTTGCAATCATCTCGGTAACATTCAGCCCTGACCCAAACCGTCGAACCAATGTGCGGAAGGGCATGTCGGTCACGCCCGTCATTGGCGCGAGGATCACTGGCGCTTCAATCCGTACTGGACCAATCATGATGGGTTGGAGAGTTTGCATATTCTGCCTAAAATTTCGGCATTTCCCTATCCAATTTCATGTTGCAGCGCAACACCCCTTCCGCGACGCCAATACGAGGGTTATGGGCGCCGCATGAGCATCGCCGCCTTGATCGTCGCTGCCGGCAAAGGAGACCGGCTTGGAGGCGATTTGCCCAAGCAATATGTCGATTTGGGCGGAAAGTCGCTGCTGGCTCATTCGGTTGATGCATTCTTGGCGCATCCAGATATCGCATCGGTCCTCGTCGTCATTGGAGATGGTCAGCAGGACATTGCCAAGGAAGCGCTCGGTGGACGCAAGATCAGCCGCTTCGTGATAGGAGGTGCCGAGCGCCATCATTCGGTCAAAGCCGGCCTCGATGCACTGTCCGGATCGGGCACGACGAAGGTATTGATCCACGATGCCGCACGACCGTTCCTGGCAACGGAGGTGATCGATCGCCTTATATCTGCACTGGATGATGCGGATGGTGCCCTACCCGTCCTGCCGGTTGTTGATACGTTGGCATATGGCGGCGCTGTTCTGGGTGACGCGGTCGATCGTGCTGGTCTGTTCCGCATCCAGACGCCACAGGCCTTCCGGTTTGATGCTATCATGACGTCACATGAGCGCTGGAATGGCGGTATCGCGACCGATGATGCGCAAATGGCAAGGGCTGCTGGCTATACCGTCCTGGTGGTTGGAGGAGATCCGGCATTGGAGAAAATCACGCACGCAGGCGATCTATCGCTGGCAAATGCAAGAATAGCGGCGTCGCGTTCTATTCGAACGGGCATGGGTTTCGACGTCCATCGGCTGGAAGCGGGCAAAGAACTTTGGCTGTGTGGGCTAAGACTGGAGCACGAATTTGGCCTTGCTGGCCATTCCGATGCCGATGTAGCGCTTCATGCTGTTGTTGATGCGCTGTTGGGTGCCATCGGTGAAGGTGATATCGGTAGCCATTTCCCACCAAGCGACGCGAAATGGAAAGGTGCTCCCTCCCACCTTTTTGTCGCCCACGCATGCAAGCTTGTTGCTGAGCGCGGTGGCACGATCGAGCATGTCGATCTAACGATAATTTGCGAGCAACCAAAAATCGGACCCTATCGAAGCGCAATGCGCGAACGCTTGGCCGAATTGTTGCAGATCGGGATTGACCGGACTAGCGTCAAGGCAACGACGACGGAAGGCCTGGGCTTGACGGGGCGGCGCGAAGGCATTGCAGCACAAGCAATAGCAACGATTAGGATTTGAGGATGAGAGGTTTCGTGCTCGCCATGTCAACACTGCTCCTGCCCGGCGCGGCGGTAGGGCAATCTGTCACATCCTGCCTGACATCCACTGAAGCCGAGGCGCTTGTGACCTATGGGCTGCCATCTGCAATCCGTGCCATGACCACGAAATGCCTGGCGGTGCTGCCTGCAACGACCGCGTTGATTCAGTCTGGTCCCATTATCGCGGCCAGATACCAAAGCGATGCTGATCGCGCTTGGCCGGTTGCCCGGCTTGCGTTTGACAAGGTGTCTGGTCTTCAGTTGGCCAGCATGCTTGGCGAACCTGGAGCCAAAGGGCTGGTTGATGCTGCCTTCGGTGCTGGTCTGGCGGAAAGGGTAAAGCCGGCGGATTGCGGCAAGGTCGATCGCATGATCAACATTCTGGAACCACTTCCAGCCAAAAACATGGCAATGCTTATTACGGCGTTGATGGAATTTGGCAGCGTCGGTAAACCGGCAAGATCGCCGCTCAATCTTTGCCCCGCTCCTCTTGCGGCAAAATAGTCCAATGGATGATTGTCTAGCCCCGGAACTGGTCGAATTCGCGCACAAGGTCATCGCCGCCAATCTTGCGGCAGGCAGACGCATTGCGGTTGCCGAAAGCTGCACAGGAGGCCTTGTATCTGCAGCGCTTACATCGGTTCCCGGATCATCTGCTGTCTTTGAGGCTGGGTTCGTTACCTATTCCAACGATTCCAAGATCGAACTGTTGCAGGTCGACACCAACATTCTCGAAACGTTCGGCGCCGTTTCAGTCGCGACTGCCTGGGGTATGGCACAAGGCGCGCTCATGCGTTCCGGCGTCGATACAGCGGTTGCGATTACAGGAGTTGCTGGCCCGGATGGCGGCACGGAAAAAAAGCCGGTCGGAACCGTTGTCTTTGCCCGCGCATTGAAAGGCGCCAGTCCGGAAGATGTTATCGCCGACACCCGGCAGTTTGGTAATATCGGCCGAGGCCCAATCAGGCTTCAGGCGGCGCTTGTCGCTCTCGAACTGTTAATGCCGTAAAGTGCTTCTGCGCGTGCCACAAAAGCATCGGTCATTTTTCTGAGAGCCCGTTCAAAGACTTGCCCTGCAAGTGTTTCAAATATCTTCGATTTGAAGGCAAAGTCTACCGTGAAATCGATTGTTGATCCGCCATCAGGCAGATCGGTAAAATGCCATTCGTTGTGAAGAAATTTGAGCGGACCATCGACATAATCGATCGCAATGCGCGACGGTCGTGACTTGATCACACGAGATGTGAAATTCTCTCGCAGTCCCTTGAATCCTACGATCAGGTCCGCAACCATTTCTGTCTCGCTGTCTGAACGAACGCGCACCGCGCTGACCCAGGGCAAGAATGCCGGGTATTGGCCAACATCGGCGACCAATTCATACATTTGCGCCGCAGGCCAGGGCAGTGCCCGCCTTTCGCTATGCCGAGGCATCGCGTTGGGTTGTTGGGGCCAGATGCTTTGCCCTTGCTTCCTGCATCGCGGCAAAGTCGCGATCGGCATGATAGCTTGAACGCGTCAATGGACTTGAGGCAACGAGAAGGAAACCCTTGGCGCGTGCGATTGCGGCATAAGCGTCAAACGCCTGAGGCGTCACGAAATCAATCACCTTTGCGTGCCGCGGCGTGGGCTGGAGATATTGGCCCATTGTTAGAAAATCGACGTCGGCTGAACGCATATCATCCATCACCTGGTGAATCTCCATCCGCTCCTCACCGAGACCGAGCATCACTCCTGATTTGGTGAAGATCGAAGGATCGTGCCGCTTGACACTTTCGAGCAACCGCAACGACGCATAGTAGCGCGCTCCG
>JANLST010000294.1:0-10679 GCA_031362505.1 Sphingomonadales bacterium | reverse complement strand
CAGCCCGGCAGCTCCGAGGATCACCAGTGCATCGCTGAAGCCGTCAGTTTGATATTCAAGCGCCATCTCTTCCCTTTAGCCTGATATTGCGGCATCTGTCAGCCTCATGGGACAGGATGTGATCATCGTTGGCGGTGGGCCAGCTGGGATGATGGCCGGGCTGCTGTTTGCCCGCGCAGGCATATCAACGCTGGTCCTCGAAAAACATGGCGATTTCCTGCGCGATTTCAGGGGTGACACGGTTCATCCGTCAACCATGGAAATCCTCGATCAACTGGGCATGCTGGGACGGTTTCTCGAGCGGCCGCATAGCCGCGTTTCCCAAGCGAGACTGACGATTGGCGGACGGACGCTGACTCTTGGCGAGCTTGGCTTCTTGAAGACGCCAGCACCGTTTATCGCGATGATGCCGCAATGGGAGTTTCTTGATTTCCTGAAGCATGAGGCCAGGCAGTTCCCGGCGTTCAAACTTGAAATGGTCGCTGATGTAACCCGCCTGATTGATCGTAGCGGGCGGATTTCTGGCGTTGCCCTTGCCGATGGTCGTGAAATCAACGCAGGAAAACTTGTCATCGCGGCGGACGGGCGAAGTTCGATTGTCCGGCGTGAACATGTGTTGCCTGTTACGGTTTTGGGCGCCCCCATGGACGTATTCTGGTTCGGCGTTCCCAAGAAGGACGAGGGGGGTGAAGCGTTGCGGGGATTGGTCGCTTCCGGGAGTATGATGGTTCTGATCGACCGCCATGATTATTGGCAGTGCGGCTTCATCTTCCCCAAGGGAAGGGCCGAAATGCTGCGGGCCGAAGGAATCGCAGCGATGCGTGCCCGGATCGAATTGGCGGCCCCGATGCTTGGTCCCCTTGAGTCGGTCCTTACCGATATGAACCAGTTGCACCTTTTGTCTGTCGCTTTGGATCGGCTGGATTGCTGGCACCGACCGGGCCTGCTTGCGATTGGCGACGCCGCACATGCAATGTCTCCCGTAGGCGGGATTGGAATCAACCTTGCGATCCAGGACGCGGTAGCGGCGGCAAATTTGCTCGCAGCGCCCATGCGCGACCTGGCCAATGTTGACCATCTCCTCAACCGTGTTGAAAAGCGGCGCCTGTTTCCAACACGCATCATACAGCGCGGACAAAAGGCGGTTCAGGATCGCATCATTGGTGCAGTTTTTAGGCCCGGCGCGCAGATTGATCGACCGGCATGGCCATTGAGGATGCTCAACCGCTTTCCGTTGTTGCGGCGTATACCCGGCCGAATTGTGGGTCTAGGCGTTCGGCGCGAGCGGGTAACGTCGCCTCTGGCTTAAGCCCAGCTCGCCATTTCCTTTTCAAGGTTGGCGCGGACGGTTTCAAAGAATTGTTCCGTCGTCATCCAGGGCTGGTCGGGGCCAATCAGGATTGCGAGATCCTTTGTCATCGCGCCATCCTCGACCGACTTGATGCAGACCCTCTCGAGCGTTTCGGCAAAGCGGATCACATCCGGTGTTTCATCAAACTTGCCGCGGAATTTGAGCCCGCCAGTCCATGCAAAGATCGAAGCGATCGGGTTGGTCGATGTCGCCTTGCCCTGCTGGTGCATGCGGTAGTGTCGAGTGACCGTTCCGTGCGCGGCTTCGGCTTCGACCGTCTTGCCGTCGGGCGAGAGCAGGACCGAGGTCATCAGGCCGAGCGAGCCAAAACCCTGGGCGACCTGATCTGACTGAACGTCGCCATCGTAGTTCTTGCAAGCCCAGACGAACTTGCCTGACCATTTGAGCGCAGAGGCAACCATGTCGTCGATCAGCCGGTGTTCGTAGACGATGCCCGCTTCTTCAAACTTGTCCTTGAATTCGGCGTCGAAGATTTCGGCGAACAGATCCTTGAAGCGGCCATCATAGGCCTTGAGGATCGTATTCTTGGTCGAAAGGTAAAGTGGCCAACCACGGTTCAACGCATAGTTCATCGAGGCGCGGGCAAAGTCGCGGATGGATTCGTCGAGATTGTACATGCCCATCGCGACGCCTGCGGCAGGATAGTCGAACACTTCCTCCTCGATCCTCTGGCCGTCTTCGCCTTCCCAGATCATCTTGAGCTTGCCGGGGCCAGGGACAAGGAAATCGGTCGCGCGATACTGGTCTCCAAAGGCGTGGCGGCCGACGACGATCGGATCTGTCCACCCCGGAATAAGCCGATGGACGTTTTTGATAACGATTGGTTCCCGGAACACGACGCCGCCAAGGATGTTGCGGATTGTGCCATTTGGCGACTTCCACATCTTTTTGAGTTTGAATTCCGCGACCCGGTCTTCGTCCGGCGTGATCGTCGCGCATTTGATGCCGACGCCATATTGCTGGATCGCCTTTGCGCAATCGACGGTGATCTGGTCGTTGGTCTGGTCACGCATTTCGACGGCAAGGTCGTAATATTTGAGATCGATATCGAGAAAGGGGAGGATGAGCTGTTCGCGAATCCATTGCCAGATGATCCGGGTCATCTCATCGCCGTCAATTTCTACGACGGGGGTCTTTACCTTGATCTTGGCCATCTGTTTTCGCTTTCTCCGCGGAACTGTCAACATGTGCTCTAAGACGGAGCGCGCAGGCAATCAACCGCTTCTGCTTGCATGCGCACTGGCCCTTCCCTAGAAAGCAAGCCCATGGCCGCACTAGAAAAAAACGACCCTTCCAATGGGGGCGTCAAATGGCGTTTCCCCTCCGTCCATCCCGAGGGACGCAAATTCGCTCTGATTGCAGGTGGCATCACCGGTATCATGGCCATCATGGGCTGGGACATTCTTGGCTGGCTGATGGTCGGCGTCACGGTCTGGGTTCTGGCATTCTTCCGGGATCCGGTCCGCACAATCCCCCGCGACGACCGCTATATCATCGCGCCCGCAGACGGGATGGTAACCTTGATCCAGAATGTGCCGCCGCCTCCCGAATTGGCGGGTCCGGACGGTCTTGGTGACGAACTCATGGTGCGCGTGTCGATCTTCATGAGTGTCTTTGACGTTCACATCAACCGCTCTCCGATTTCGGGGACGATCAAGCAGGTTGTCTATATCGCCGGCAAGTTCCTCAATGCCGATCTCGACAAGGCTAGCGAAGATAATGAACGCCAGCATCTGCTCGTCGAGCGCAGTGACGGCGTGCGGATCGGTTTTACCCAGATCGCCGGGCTCGTCGCGCGACGGATTGTGCCGTTTGTAAAACCGGGCGATATGGTTGCGGCTGGCCAACGGGTCGGCCTGATCCGCTTTGGCAGCCGGGTTGATGTCTATCTTCCAGCCGGGACAGCACCAAAAGTCGCGCTCGGCCAGCGCTGTGTTGCAGGAGAGACCTTGCTTGGTATCATCGGCGACAAGGACGGTGTGTGCGGGGGTCGCCTTTGAGCGATCATCCGGCAACGGCGAGGCCCGGGCTGAGCCTCAGGGCGGTGCCGCCCAATGCGATTACCGCGCTGGCGCTCTGCTTTGGCTTGACCGGCATACGCTATGCCATCTCGGCGACAGGTGTCGACCCTCAAGTTGGTGACTGGGAACGGGCGATTGGCGCCATTGTCGTTGCCGGCGTGCTTGACGGGATCGATGGCCGGGTCGCAAGGCTTCTAAAGGCGGAAAGCCGGTTTGGTGCCGAGCTTGATTCGCTTTCGGACGTGATCGCATTCGGCGTTTCGCCAGCGATCATCCTCTATCTCTGGTCGCTCCAGCAATTGCCGCGGTTCGGCTGGATCTTTGCACTCGCGCTCGCCGTCAGTTGTGCGCTGCGACTGGCGCGCTTCAATGCGCAGATCGATGTTGTGGACCAACCCCACAAGTCTGCAGGCTTCTTGACCGGCGTTCCTGCGCCCGCTGCCGCAGGCTTGGCATTCACGCCGCTCTACCTCTGGCTGGTGACGGACAATGAATGGTTTCGCGAACCCTTCGTCGTAGCCCCCTGGGCAGGACTGGTTGCTTTCCTGATGATCTCGAACGTTGCAACCTTCAGCTGGGGTTCGATACGGGTCCGCAGGCATGTCAGGCTCGAAGTGATCCTCCTTGCAGCCTTGATCGGCACGGCCCTGTTTTCCGATCCGTGGATCACGCTTACCGGGATTGCTGCCCTCTACCTTGTCATGATCCCGTTCAGCATTCGCAGCTATACCAAGGTCAAGCGGCTAAGGGCAGCGAAACAGGGTGACTGACAACCCGCCTTTGCTCGGCACGGGTGATCGGGATGACAGATGCCGGTTCGCAAAGGTCAACATAAGCCAGCTTGATTGAGGGGGCTACGGCCTCTCCGGCCAAGGCAGCAACTATTTTACCACCGTTTGCGGAAAGCGTCGACCGAATCACTTCGCCAGCCACAATCAGCGCCAGCGCAAACACCAGAATTCCTAGGATGTGCATCATATTCCCTTTCTGTTCTCACTTTAATGTTGCACAAATGTTCTTCTGTCAAGCCGTCAGTTTCCTGTTTGTTCGATTTTGTGGGCAGTCGCTGTGCGGGTAACGCGAATGACAGCTTGCGACAACATTCCGGCCTTACCAGAGCTCGTTTGCGCCGCTCCGAAGCGGTCGTCTATTCATGTCAAACTCGAATAATTCCTCCTCCTGAGGAATTTGACGTAGTTGACTTCTCCCATATGCCCACAGTGATCAGGATCGCCGCCGTAATGTACCCCATTGTCAATAGGTCGGCTCTAAGCGCAATAGGAGCGGTGCATGCCAGCGCAATCACGCCGCCGATATGCGAAATTGGGATGTGGCCATAAACGATATGTTTGTAGATCGCACATCCGAGCAAAAAGACCGAAGGCCCGATTGCAATCACCAGTATCTGCGCCAACGTCGCATGACCGCTGGGATGCTCCATCGCAAGATCATTGCCGACTGCGCTCGCAATGACGCTGACGATCAATATGGCGTGCACATAATGGAAATATGCGCCAATCTTCCCTGGATCGTCGGACGAGGTGATGGTCGCGGTCGCATCTTTGCTCGACGTCCCAAAGTAGAGCCACCACATGGAAATCGTGCCCAGAAATGTCGCTCCAAGTGCCGACAAGGTCGCCGGGTTCCAAAGGGGAACATCAGCCAACGATGCGCCGGTAGCGAGCAAACTTTCGCCAAGCGCAACAATCATAAAGAGCTGACAGCGTTCAGCCAGATGCCCGCCCTCAATGGTCCAGTCGCTGGTTTGCGAGCGTCCCATACCCGGAAAGCGAAAGCCAAACATGGGCGAGACATATTCGCACAACACCGCAATCGTCCACAGAGCGATGCGCATCTCATGTTCAGCAAAGCCGCCAGAAATCCAAAAGCAGCTTGAGAGCAGCAGCCAGGCAAGGACGCGGCGATAATTGGCGGCAAGCGGATGATCGCGGCCCAATTGATGGACAATGAAGGCCGTGCGCCCGACTTGCATCGCGACATAACAGCCCGCAAAAATAAGGCCGCGCTCACCAAATGCTTCCGGAATCGCTGCTGCCATCACCAGCGCAATCACCATGCTTGCAAACAGCACGAGCCTGATAGGCGAACGTTCAGGATCGAACCAGTTTGTGACCCAAGCTGTATATTGCCAGCCTAGCCACACCGCGAACCAGAGGATCAAGGCTTCAAGAGCACCCCACAGCGTCAGATGGTGGAGCAGAGTGTGGCTGAGCTGCGTGACAGCGAACACATAGACCAGATCGAAGAACAGCTCTTCATAGGTAACGCGCGCATGATGGCCGTCGCGGCGACGGAGGAGGGGGTGATGCGCTGCGCCTGTCATGATGTGGCCTTTGCGATCAGCGCGACATACGCCAGATGGTGAAGGCTGCGATCAGCGCCGGAATGGCGAAGACAATGAGGAGGATCGGCAGCTCATCTTTGACCGAATAGCCTGTCTTGGTGACGCCCACCCACATATTGATGAGTGTGATGACCAGCCAGACAGGGATGAACAGCTTCGC
This sequence comes from Sphingomonadales bacterium, assembly GCA_031362505.1. Taxonomy (GTDB): domain Bacteria; phylum Pseudomonadota; class Alphaproteobacteria; order Sphingomonadales; family Sphingomonadaceae; genus Aquisediminimonas. Next base: position 4,761 of record JANLST010000294.1, on the reverse strand, counting down.
GCCGGTTGCAAGATTGGCACCAGCGCCGCCCCAAAGATAATTGAACAGGGTGAACAGCCCGAGGAGCACAACCCCTCCTGCGATAACCAGGATCATATGCATTTTGCCGTTCCCCCCTTCACGAAAACACGCTGAGATTTTATGCGATGTCCTTGCCCGCATAGGGCCGAAAGACATCAAGTTCTAGATCGGCATTGCCTCGGTGTTGCTCAGGGCGTCGAAGCCCGCCTTGCTGCAATATTTTCCAATTTCGGAATTTCGATTAGCGCGTTGTGTATCCGCCGTTGGCAAAGATGCACAGTTCCGGGGACACGATACTTAACTCGCTTAGTGTCTGCTAATTAGACTCTTTAACCCAAAAACCGCTATTCCGGACTCCCCCAAAAACTTCCGTTCTGCCAACCGTTCAATCTTGTCATTGCTGCAAATACCGGAAAGGACCGGGCTCGCGCTTGCGCGGGAATGATGGGGAGTTGAGGGCGAAGGACGCCTGTGCATGGCCACCCCCTTGCAACCCGCGCCAACCCCCGCTAATGGCCCGCGCTCAATCCCGCATGGGTGGCATCATAAACCGGTGTGAGGCACTTGCTTCATTCTCGCTGCCCAGTGGACTAACCGGAAGGAGATTATCCCCATGGCGGCACCGACTGTCACCATGCACCAGCTCTTGGAAGCTGGCGCACACTTTGGACACCAGACACATCGCTGGAATCCAAAAATGAAACCCTATATCTTTGGCGATCGCAACGGCGTTCATATTCTGGACCTGTCGCAGACAGTGCCGCTGTTTGCGCGCGCGCTCGATTTCGTCAGCCAGACCGCAGCACGCGGCGGCAAGGTGCTGTTCGTCGGCACGAAGCGCCAGGCGCAGGATCCGATTGCAGACGCGGCGCGCGCTTCGGGCCAGCATTTCGTCAACCATCGCTGGCTGGGCGGCATGCTCACCAACTGGAAGACGATTTCGGGCTCGATCAAGCGGTTGAAGTCAATGGAAGAACAGCTTTCGGGCGACACCGCCGGTCTCACCAAGAAGGAAGTCCTCCAGCTTACCCGTGAGCGCGACAAGCTTGAGCTTTCGCTGGGCGGCATTCGCGACATGGGCGGCATTCCCGACGTGATGATCGTGATCGACGCCAACAAGGAAGAGCTCGCGATCAAGGAAGCCAATGTGCTTGGCATTCCGGTCGTTGCGATCCTCGATTCGAATGTGAGCCCGGATGGCATCGCTTTCCCGGTTCCGGCGAATGACGACGCGAGCCGCGCGATCCGCCTCTATTGCGACGCTATTTCGGCCGCTGCGACCCGTGGCGGACAGCAAGGCGCTGCTGCGCGCGGGGTTGATCTCGGTGCGATGGACGAGCCGCCCGCTGAAGAAGCGCTGGCCGTTGTGGAAGATGTTGCTCCGGTAGCCGAAGCGGTTGTCGAAGAAGCGGCTGTGGTTGAAGCTGTCGTAGAAGCGCCAGCCGCGGCTGAGGCTGTCGTCGAAGACGTTGCCGTGGCTGAGGCTGAGGCTGTTGTCGAAGACGCTGCCGTGGTTGAGGCTGAGGCTGTTGTCGAAGACGCTGCCGTGGTTGAGGCCGTCGTCGAAGAAACCACGCCCGAAGCATAAAGTTCACGTCATCCTGGCCAATGGGTCGCCCCGCAAAGATTTGATTTGTGGGGCCCCCGGCGGCCGGAATGACGATCTCATTCGAAAGGATCAAACCATGGCAGACGTCACTGCAGCGATGGTAAAGGAACTGCGCGAGAAATCGGGCGCGGGGATGATGGATTGTAAAAAGGCGCTGGATGAAACCAGCGGCAATATGGAAGCGGCTGTCGATTGGCTGCGAACCAAAGGGCTGGCGACGGCTTCGAAGAAATCGAGCCGGACTGCGGCAGAAGGGCTCGTCGGGGTCGTTGTCAAAGGCACAACCGGCACAGCTGTCGAAGTGAATTCGGAAACTGATTTCGTTGCGAAAAACGATCAGTTCCAGAATTTCGTCCGCACGGTCACTGACCTCGCGCTTGATACAGGGGACGATATTGCCGCGCTTGCCGCAGCCAGCCATCCTGCCGGTGGTACTGTCGCCGACGTGTTGACCTCGAATATCGCGACGATTGGCGAAAATCAGACGTTGCGCCGTGCACGTCGCCTGAGCGTTAGCCAGGGTGCTGTTGTGTCCTATGTTCATAACGCAGCGGCTCCGGGACTCGGCAAGATCGGTGTTCTGGTAGCGCTTGAAAGCTCCGCACCGGCGGACAAGCTTGAAGCTTTGGGTAAGCAGCTTGCCATGCATGTTGCTGCTGCATTTCCATTGGCACTCGACGAGAGCGGCATCGATGCCGTGGTGATCGAGCGCGAGCGCGCGATTGCGCAGGAAAAAGCTGCCGAATCAGGCAAGCCTGCCGAAGTCGTCGCCAAGATGGTCGATGGCGCGGTCGCCAAGTTCGTGAAGGAAAATGCGCTTCTCAATCAGCTGTTTGTCATGGACGGCAAGACGCGGATTTCAGACGTTGTTGCAGCGGCGGCTAAGGATGCCGGTGCTTCGATAACGCTGAAGGACTATGTCCGTTTCCAGTTGGGCGAAGGCATCGAGAAAAAAGAGAGCGATTTCGCGGCAGAAGTCGCTGCTGCGGCAGGCGTTTAAGCCGCGCTTGGCAAGGGCGCGCGCCCATACTAGGGTGCGCGCCATTCCTTCCCGTTGACCTGAAAGAGACCTGCGCGCATGGCCCGCCCCCGCTTCAAACGCATCCTGCTGAAGCTTTCCGGCGAAGCACTCATGGGCGATCGCCAATACGGCATTGATCCTGAAACCGTTGCGCGCATGGCAGGCGAAGTCAAAGCCGCGCGTGACGCTGGTTTTGAGCTTTGTCTCGTCATAGGTGGCGGCAATATTTTCCGAGGTATGGCCGGGGCAGCCAAGGGCATGGATCGCACGACCGCAGACTATATGGGGATGCTTGCGACGGTCATGAATGCGCTGGCCATGCAAGGCGCACTCGAGGCCATCGGTCTTGAAACACGGGTGCAATCCGCGATCCCGATGGCCACGGTGTGTGAACCCTATATCCGCCGTCGTGCCAGTCGCCACCTCGAAAAGGGCAGGGTGGTGATATTTGCCGCCGGTACTGGCAATCCGTTCTTCACGACTGACACTGGTGCTGCCCTGCGCGCCGCAGAAATGAGTTGTGATGCGCTGTTCAAGGGCACTTCGGTCGATGGTGTTTACGATGCCGATCCCAAACAGGTGGCCTCTGCCAAGCGATACGAAACGCTTGGTTTTCAGCAGGTCCTTTCTGATAATTTGAAGGTGATGGATGCAAGCGCCGTCGCCTTGTGCCGCGACAACAACATCCCGATCGTCGTCTTTTCAATCCGCGAGCAGGGCAATCTTGCCAAGGTGCTGGCGGGCCAAGGCGTTTCAACGATTGTCCAGAATGAGGAGCAAGCCTGATGCCCGCTTATAACAAAGCCGATATTGAACGCCGAATGCATGGCGCGGTCGACTCCTTGAAGCATGATCTTGGTGGCCTGCGTACCGGGCGTGCCAACACAGCCCTGCTCGATCCGATCACGGTTGATGTCTACGGTTCGAACATGCCGTTGAACCAGGTGGCGACCGTGTCGGCGCCCGAACCGCGCCTTCTTTCAGTCCAGGTCTGGGATAAGTCGAATGTCACGCCGGTCGAAAAGGCCATTCGGAATGCCGGGCTCGGCATCAATCCAATCGTCGATGGCAACAATATCCGCCTGCCAATCCCGGATATGACCGAAGAACGCCGCAAGGAACTGGCAAAGCTTGCCCATAGCTATGCCGAAAAGGCAAAGATCGCTGCGCGTAATGTAAGACGTGATGGCAATGATGATCTTAAAGTTGATGAAAAGAAAAAAGAAATTAGTGAAGACGATCGCAAGCGCCTCGAAGCGGAGGTCCAGAAAATGACCGATGCGACGATCGCTGAAATCGATAGCGCGCTCGTATCGAAGGAAAAGGAAATTCTCGGCAAGTGAGCGGTATACCCGCCCCCTCTGGATCAGCGCAGGAAAAGCTTTCGAGAGGGGGTGGTGCGTCCGCGATTCCTCGTCATGTCGCGATCATCATGGATGGCAATGGCCGATGGGCAAAGAAGCGCATGCTGCCGCGCATTGCCGGGCATCGTAAAGGGATCGAAGCCGCGCGAAACGTCACGCGAGCGGCGGGGGATCTCGGGATCGAAGTCCTGACGCTCTATGCGTTTTCGACAGAAAATTGGCGGCGCCCGGCAGAAGAAGTCAGCGATCTTATGGGGTTGCTGCGTCATTTTATCAGTTCGGACATAGACGAACTGGCAAAAAATGGCGTTCGACTACGCATTATTGGCAACATTCGGGCGCTTTCCCCAGACCTTGTTCAAATGATTGATGACGCAATCGAGCGTACAGCCAAAAATACGCGCACCACATTGGTCATAGCACTGAATTATGGATCGCAGGCCGAAATGGTTACGGTCATGCAATCGATTGCCGTTCATGCTCGTGATGGGGATCTGGATCCGGCCGCGATTGACGAAGCGATGATCGAGAACATGCTCGATACGCAGGGATTGCCGCCGCCAGACCTCTTGATCCGCACGTCGGGAGAGCAACGCCTTTCCAATTTCCTGCTTTGGCAGCTCGCCTATGCGGAGCTGTTGTTTGTCGAGACGCTCTGGCCTGATTTTGGGGCCGACGCGTTGGCGGACGCCGTGAGGGAGTTTGGCGCACGTGAACGCCGCTTTGGTGGCCTGTGACGCAATCGA
>JANLST010000135.1:0-1976 GCA_031362505.1 Sphingomonadales bacterium | reverse complement strand
GCAACCGGTAATATAGGTCGGCGTGGTGTTGGCGTGAATCCCTTGCGCGGCCAGAACAATGTCCAGGGCGCATGCGACATGGGAAGCTTCCCGCACGAACTGTCGGGCTATCGCCACATCTCTGACGGCGAGACACGGCGGTTGTTCGAAGCGGACTGGGGCGTCCCTCTTGATCCAGAGCCGGGCCTGCGTATCCCCAACATGCTCGATGCAGCGGTCGACGGCGTATTCAAGGCGATCTATATCCAGGGAGAGGACATCCTCCAGTCCGATCCCGACACAAAACACGTCTCGGCGGGGCTGGCGGCGATGGAATGCGTCATCGTCCATGATCTCTTCCTCAACGAAACGGCAAACTACGCCCATATCTTCCTGCCCGGTTCGACCTTCCTTGAAAAGAACGGCACCTTCACGAACGCCGAACGGCGGATCCAGCCGGTCCGCAAGGTGATGACACCCCTGAATGGACTCGAAGACTGGGAGGTGACCCAGCGACTGGCGCAGGCCATGGGGCTCGACTGGGCCTATACCCATCCCAGCGGAATCATGGACGAAGTCGCGCGGCTCACACCGACGTTTGCAGGCGTCAGCTTCGATAGGCTCGATGAGGAGGGCTCGCTCCAGTGGCCGGTCAACGAAGCCGCGCCGGACGGTTCGCCGATCATGCACATTGACGGCTTTGTGCGTGGCAAGGGCAAGTTCGTGGTCACCGATTATGTCCCGACTGACGAAAAGACCGGCCCACGCTTCCCGCTGCTCCTGACCACGGGGCGCATTCTCAGCCACTATAATGTCGGCGCACAGACGCGCCGGACGGAAAATGTGATCTGGCACCCCGAAGACCTACTTGAAATCCACCCAACCGATGCCGAGGATCGCGGCCTGAAATCGGGAGACTGGGTCAAGCTCGCGTCGCGGTCGGGCGAAACCACCTTGCGGGCAACGGTGACGGACCGGGTCGCGCCGGGCGTTGTCTACACGACCTTCCATCACCCGGCGACGCAGGCCAATGTCGTCACCACAGAGTTTTCGGACTGGGCCACCAATTGCCCCGAATACAAGGTGACGGCGGTGCAGATCAGCGCTTCGAACGGCCCGACTGACTGGCAGGAGGACTATGAAGCCCTCAGCGAGCGTTCACGGCGGATTGGCGCGGTTCCCGCCGAATGAACTCGACCGAAAAGCTGGTGATGATGGCGAACCAGATTGCGGCCAATCTGGCGCATGACGATGACCCCGCTGGTGCGACCGCCCATCACATCCGCCTGTTCTGGGATCCGCGGATGAAGGCGATGCTTGAGGCGCACGGGAGCGTCGGCCTGTCTCCGATTGCCGCGTCCGCGCTGGCAATGCTCGACCAACCGGGATGAGCGGAAGCGTCGCAATCCCGGCGCAACGCATTTCTCCCGACGCGCCGCCTCAATCGATCACGCGGACCGTTCCCATCGAGGCGCCGATTGCGATTGAATATAACGGGATCGGCTATGCGGTCATGATGGCGACGCCGACCGACCTTGAGGATTTCGCGATCGGCTTTTCGCTCTCGGAGCGGATCATTGGCGCGGTATCGGATGTTACAAGGATCGAGGCGCTCGAGACGGATCTGGGTTGGCTGCTCAAGATCGACATCGCCGAAACCTGCGTGGCGCCGATGATCGAACGCGTCCGGGTCCGCGTTTCGGAGAGCAGTTGCGGCCTATGCGGACTTGAAAATCTTGAGCAGGTTGCACGGCCCTTGCCAGTGTTGGACGCCAGCCCCGCGATTACTGATGAGGCGGTTTTTCGCGCCATCGAAGCGCTTCGCAACAATCAGCCGCTCAATCTCGCAACAGGCGGAGCCCATGCTGCAGCCTTTTGCGACATGGAAGGCCAGATACTCACAACGCGTGAGGATGTTGGGCGGCATTGCGCGCTCGACAAGCTGATCGGCGCACTTGCCCGTGACGGCATGACGCCACAATCCGGCTTCTTCCTTC
>JANLST010000275.1:0-3474 GCA_031362505.1 Sphingomonadales bacterium | reverse complement strand
GTCGGGATATGCTGGGATCAGTGGTATCCCGAAACTGCGCGGGCAATGATGCTGATGGGGGCCGACATTTTGTTCTTCCCGACCGCGATCGGCGATGAACCCGCCGCAGAGGATCTCGATACGTCGCGGCTCTGGCGCCGCGCAATGATTGGACATGCGGTATCCAACGTGGTGCCGATTGTGGCCGCAAATCGCACGGGCACGGAGGGCGCGATGCGATTTTATGGTCATAGTTTTATCACCGACGAGCGGGGCGATCTGGTTTCGGAGTTCGGAGACGGGGCACAAGGCGTTCTCGACGCGCGTTTCGATCTTCAGGCAATCCGCAAGCACCGGGCCACATTTGGCTTTTTCCGCGATCGGCGGCCAGATATGTATGGTCGGCTCGTTGCCGACATCTGAAGAACTTTTGGGAGAAATGACATGACGGTTGCACGCCACTATATCATGACCGCCAAAGCGGGCGGCAGTGCCCAGCTGGAAACAGCGCTTTCGAATCTCGCAGATGCCGTTCGCAAGGTTCCGGGAAGCGAAGGCGTTGAGTTGCTTCGCGACGCAGGTGACGAGCATCGTTTCGTTTTCATAGAGAAGTGGGAATCGATTGCTGCCCACAAAGGGGCCGGCGATCACCTTGCCAGGGAAGCGCTGGCTCCGCTGCGGGACGCCATCGATGGCCCGCCCGAAGGCTGTTATCTCGATTATTTGAAGACCGTCTGACGCGGTGCAAGGCTGGTATGCGCTCTCGCTGGGCTCAAACAGGCGGCATGCGCGGTACGGCTCGCCCGAGCGGGTTCTGGACGCGGCGTTCGCGAGGCTCGATCGCAAGCACGTAAGGCTTGTGGCGCGCTCAGCCACTATGCGGAGCCGTCCGCTCGGGCCATCGCGCCGCCTTTTTGCGAACGCGGTTGCCCTTGTCGAGACGCGGTTTGATCCGCCGCGACTCTTGAAACGGCTAAAGAAGATCGAGTGGCAGTTCGGGCGGCGGTCCAGCGGTGCGCGCTGGTCCTCGCGCGTGCTTGATCTTGATATCATTCTCTGGTCTGGCGGTGCTTGGGCCACGCCCGACCTCGCTGTGCCCCACCTTGCGTTTCGCAGCCGTTCATTCGTTCTCGACCCCCTTGTGGAAATTGTGCCGCGCTGGCGCGATCCGCTCACGGGGCTGACCATACGCCAACTCAAAGCGCGCCTTGACCGCAAGCGCCCTGCCGCATAGGGGGTGCGGCCTTGGTGGGGCCCTTAGCTCAGTCGGTAGAGCAACTGACTTTTAATCAGTAGGTCGCTGGTTCGAATCCAGCAGGGCTCACCAAGTTTACTTTAATTTCAATGATTTACCGACACTGACTAATTCCGTGTTTCCCTGAATTGATCTGGGGAAACACCGGGGAAACACCAAACAAAAAAAGGCGGCAGGTTTCCCCGCCGCCCTTCAGATCCAAGATCGTTATGGATTTGGTCAATTTGCTTTGTCAGGCCAGCCTTCGCGTTCGAGCTCGGCTTTGCGCGGGTGCAATTCGTGAAACAGCTTTCCTCTAAGTTCCTCAACGATTTCGCATTGATCGCGGGCGTTCTGGGCAACCGTGATAATTGCGCTTCCAGCATCGGGTATGCCTTCGCCCATATAGGTCAATGCGGTGAGCAGGTCTGCGATCACGCGAAGAGGTTCTTCCATTCCACAGACGCAATGGAACGGCCCGCTGTTGTAGGGATTTTCGGAATCAGAAATCGCATGTAGGGTTTCAATAGCCATGGTCGTTCTCCTCGAACGGTTGCGGTTAGAGCCGGGGGGAAGTTCGCGCTTCCTCTTGGCTTGTTACGTATGTTACGGATTGAAGTCGTAGTCAACGGATGTTACGTAAGAGCATGGCTACCGATCATCTGCTCAACCATCGCTTCGAAATGAAAGTCACTGACTCTTGGCTTCATCGCGTGGACGAATGGCGCGCAAAGCAGCCTGGCATCCCATCGCGGGCAGAAGCGATCAGGCGCTTGGTCGATCAGTCATTGTCGGAAAAATAGGCCATGTCTCGCGGTCTGATTATAATAATAATAGGAGCCATCATCGCGGCGCCGGGCGTGGCGGGATGGTTGCCCGGTCACGGAAGTCTTGTTGCAGGATGGGTTGGAGTTGCGCTCACTGTGGCGGGTGGATTTCTGCAGGAATACGACAGCAAACCGTTTGAATTCAAATTCGTCAAAAGCGACTGGGACGCCTTGGCCTCAGGCTTTCGAATCATTGTTCCAAATGACGAGCACAAAAAGGGCAAGGCGGCTTCCGGTGAGATTTATACTCTCGATCCCTCTGGTTTCTATTCGACATGCATGTGTGACGTTGGGAGTGATGCTGACGGAAACATTGTTGTTGCGATCGATGCGCAGCCTTTTGCGGGTAGACTAGTAATTCGGTAGGTCATTCAAGTGGCCGTTCGTTAATCCTACACCGCGTTAATTTCCTCAACAGTGGTGCCAAGTGCCTTGGCGATGGCCGCCATTTCATCTTGCGTCGGGGCCAATTCCCCAGCTTCGTATAGAAGCAACCGCGCCATATGAATTCCGGTCTTCTTGCTGATCGTCACAAGCGGAACGGCCAATTGTTGCGACCAGACGCGAAGCCAAGGCTCGCCGTCCAATATCCGCTTTTCGGCGGCAGCGCCGAGCGTTTTGACGGTGGGCGGGGGTTTGGGCTGGCCTTTGTGTCGCATAAGCCTTTCATGCGCGACCGATAATGATTTGGGAAGATCAAGGCGTGTCCTGCCACCCATATTGGTTGCGATTGAAGGCAAATGCGGGGGCCAATGGACATACAACCCTGTCTGCCATAACCTGCGAATTGCGCTTAATCCGATCGGCGGACGCGCCTCTGAATCTGGGGAAACAATGATGTCCTATCTACTGGGTATCCCGGGTGGAATGCTGTGGGCCTACGCCATCCACCTCCTGAGCGATGCAATGGCAATGGAAATTACGGTAGCAACGCCGGGCGTCGAACAATTCTCGAACGGCTTGGATCGCGTCGTAAATATGCAACTCATGCATCTTCAAGCGATGAACGTTTCATTGGGCATCGGGGCTGCGCTTGCAGGGACGATCATGATTTGCACTGCGTTATTGATTGCCTCGCAGCAGCCGAAACGTTCCGCTGAACCGTCTGAATAATCTCTTCGCTGCCAAGCTTTTTGGGGATGCCAAGCAACGGTTGCGTCTGCGAAATCAAATAGATTCAAATGCGGCGGACGGTGACTGTCTCTAAATCACCGCCCGCCTGCCTCGCGCCATAGGGGCGAGCGCGAGAATTAACCCACCTTGATTTTCGTCACGCGGCCCGAGCTGTCATAAGTGACGGTGCGGTCAGACTTTGCGACTGCCGCAAGCGTCCGCGTCTGATCGGCAATGGTCGCCGTCTGGTCGGCAGTGGCGGCAGTCTGTGCGACAACCGCCACCGTTTGCGCGTCCACTGCCGCGATCAGCTTTCCTATC
>JANLST010000260.1:0-1948 GCA_031362505.1 Sphingomonadales bacterium | reverse complement strand
CTGCGATTCGAGCGTGCTGTACATCAACCGGCCGTCTTTGAGAATCACCGGATGCAACGCGCCGGCGAGATTCAAATGGCCGATCTTCTCGAGGTTCGGCGGATCTTCGATGTCGCGGATGTCCGTGTCGGAGTCGTCCATCACGAACAATTGCAGCGCGATGGCGGGATAACCCTTGGCCGGGCGGAAGCCGTCGCGGTTGCTGGTGAACGCAATGCGTCCGCCGGGCAGCGGGCACGGGCCCATGTTGAAGACACCGTACTCGAAGTGCGATTTGCCCTCTTGCGGCGTGCGCAAATCCTTCTGAAGGCGGATGTTAATGGTGCGGGCTGGACTGACAGCCACATTGCCGAGGCTTATGTTTCACACGATATTGTTGCTGTCGCTTGGTTTGGCATTCAATTTGCGGCCCGACAGGCTTTCCGATTTGTTCGGGTCGTAGGGTTTCAACCACACCAAAATCTTCTAACGGTTGTTACCGGGTCAATGTCTCTGGGAGTCACAAATGGAGTTCGATTCCACCACTGCTGCAATCATAACCGGGGGCGCTTCGGGGCTGGGCAGGGCCACGGCCGTCGCTTTTGCAGCGGCAGGGGTCAGGGTCGCAATTTTCGACGTGAACTCTGAGGCGGGCGAAGACGTCGCCAGCGCGATTGGCGGTCTGTTCTGTCAGGTCGATATTACCAACGAGGACTCTGTCGTCGCCGGGTTCGCTAGGGCCCGCGCCGCGCATGGGCAGGAGCGGATCGCTGTGCACTGCGCCATGACATCGCGGCGCGGCAAGACGCTGGCATTCGACAAGGAGGCGGGCCAGCTCAAGCGCCTTTCCACCGAAGATTACATTTACGGTGTGAATGGTATCCTTGTCGCGTCGTACCGGATCGCTTCGCTCTCCGCCGAAGGCATGGCCACGCTCGGACCGCTGGAAGACGGGGAACGCGGATGCATCACGCTCACCGCTTCGGTCGCCGCACAGGACGGGCAGATTGGGCAGGTTATCTATGGCTCTGCAAAGGCGGGGGTCAACGGGCTGGTGCTGCCGATGGCCCGTGACCTTTCTGGACTTGGTATCCGGGTCAATTCGATCATGCCCGGGATATTTGCGACCCCGCTGATGCTGGGCGCGAAGCCCCAGGTGCTCGAAAGTCTGGCCGCTTCGGTGCCGTTCCCCAAGCGGCTCGGCAAGCCAGAGGAGTTCGCAAGCCTTGCGCTCGAGCTGGCACGCAATTCCTATTTCAATGCGCAGTGCATCCGCCTTGATGGTGGGATCCGCATGGCACCGCGATAATCATCGCGTTTTATGGGTAAAACTATCGGTAGAAGCGGTATCGTTACACCCAATGCACCATTCGGCAAGTTGGCCAGAGTTGGCGTCCTTTGGAGACAAGTCAGCGTCAGATTGACATCTCTGGCTTGCCGCTATTCAAGCGGAACGCGAAACGTGCCGCATGACGTCGCCCAGCCGCTCAAGCAAATGATCGGCATCCACCTTTTCAAAACAAAGCGGCGGACGAATTTTGAGAACATTCTCGTCAGGCCCGTCCGAACCAATCAGAATGCGGCGATCACGCAAGCCATTGACGATTTGGGCTGCGGCATTTGTGGCTGGAGATCCGTCTGCCAGGATCAGTTCAACCCCGATAAACAGGCCGATGCCGCGTACATCGCCAATCAATGAAAATTCCGTGGCAAGCGTCCGCAAACCATCAAGCAGATATGCGCCCGTATGTTCCGCATTGAGGGCCAGTTGCTCGTCATCAAGCACACGCAAAACGGCCAGCCCCGCTGCGCAAGATGTTGTCGATCCGCCAAAGGTGGAAAAAAACTCCATACCGTTGGCAAAGGAGTCCGCGATGGCTCGCGTTGTGACAACCGCACCTATGGGATAGCCATTGCCTATCGGCTTGCCCAGCACCACGATGTCCGGGACGGCCTGCTGCTGCTCAAA
>JANLST010000243.1:0-6390 GCA_031362505.1 Sphingomonadales bacterium | reverse complement strand
GCGCTCCTCGTGGATGGTTTGGCTGCAGAGCGCGAACAGGGTATCACGATTGACGTCGCCTATCGGTTCTTTGCAACCGAGAAGCGTAAGTTCATCGTCGCGGATTGCCCTGGGCATGAGCAGTACACCCGCAACATGGTAACCGGCGCCTCGACAGCCGATCTCGCTGTAATCCTGATTGATGCGCGTAAGGGCGTGCTTACCCAGACCCGGCGGCATTCCTATCTCGCGCACCTTATCGGCATTCGTCACATCGTTCTGGCCGTGAACAAAATGGATCTCGCTGATTATGACGTGCTACGGTATGAAAATATCGTCGAGGATTACGCGTGTTTTGCCCGCGACATCGGCATTGAGAGTTTCACGCCGATCCCGATTTCAGGTTTCAAAGGCGACAATATCACTACCAGTTCGCCCAATACACCGTGGTACAAAGGTCCAAGCCTGATCGATCATCTCGAAATCGTAGAGATAGACAGCGAGGCCGCACAGACCAAACCATTCCGCATGCCGGTGCAGTGGGTCAATCGACCCAATCTCGATTTCCGTGGCTTCAGTGGCCAGATCGCAACCGGTACCGTCAAGCCGGGCGATGCCATCCGCATTTTGCCGAGCGGCAAGACCTCGACCATCTCAAAGATTGTAACCTTCGACGGCGATTCCGACTCTGCGGTTGCAGGACAGTCTGTCACTCTGTGTTTCACGGACGAAGTCGATTGCTCGCGCGGCGACGTCATCGCAGTGGCGGACAATCCACCGCAAGCCGCCGACCAATTTGAAGCAAATATTGTGTGGATGTCCGACGATGTTCTGATCCCGGGGCGCTCCTATTGGCTCAAGTTAGGCACACAGCTGGTTTCGGCGACGGTGCACGCGCCCAAATACCAGGTCAACGTCAATACGATGGAGCATCTGGCCGCCAAGACCCTTGAACTCAACTCAATCGGCGTGGCGGAGATCGCGACCGACAAGCCAATCGTTTTCGACTCCTATGCCGAAAGCCGCGCGCTGGGCGGTTTTATCCTGATCGACAAGCTGACCAACAGCACAGTCGCTGCCGGCATGCTGAACTTCTCGCTTCGCCGCGCACAGAATGTCCATTGGCAAGCAGTTGATATTGATCGTGCAATGCATGCCAGACTCAAGAACCAGAAGGCGGCCGTCCTTTGGTTCACCGGGTTGTCCGGCTCCGGCAAGTCAACCATCGCCAATCTGGTCGAGAAGAAGCTTTTCCGGATGAACCGGCACACGTTCCTGCTCGATGGCGACAATGTCCGCCATGGCCTCAACAAGGATCTCGGATTTACCGAAACTGATCGGATCGAAAATATCCGGCGGGTGGGCGAGGTTGCACGGTTGATGGCGGATTCAGGATTGATCGTCATCACAGCGTTCATTTCGCCATTCCGTGCCGAGCGCGAAATGGTTCGTGCGATGATCCCCGACGGCGAATTCATCGAAGTGTTCATCGACACTCCACTCGCCGAAGCCGAAGCTCGCGACGTCAAGGGCCTTTACAAAAAGGCGCGCGCGGGACAGCTCAAGAACTTTACCGGCATCGATAGTCCCTATGAGGCGCCCGCCCATCCCGAAGTCCGAATTGATACAACCAAACTAACCCCCGAGCAGGCCGCTGACCTCATCGTTGAAGCGCTGATTGGATGACGGTGAAAGAATCCGATGTTCATCTGGCAGAACGGCTAGCGACCGAGGCCGGGCAGATTTTGCTGGAGCTTCAGCGCGACGGCCGACTGGAAGGCAAGGCTCTTGGAAAAGCCGGCGACGAGCAGGCCAATGCTTTTTTGATGCAGTCGCTCCGGGAGGCGCGGCCCAATGATGCGATCCTTTCAGAAGAGGAAAAGGACAACCATGATCGCCTCACTGCCAAGCGCGTCTGGATCGTCGATCCGCTCGACGGTACGCGCGAATATGGCGAGGGCCGGACCGATTGGGCAGTGCACGTCGCACTTGCGATCGATGGAGCGGCGATTGTTGGTGCTGTGGCTCTTCCCAGACTGAATATCACTCTGAGTTCAGGCAGTCCTTTGGCTCTGGCGCCACCCAATACCCCGCTTCGGATGCTCGTCAGCCGCACACGCCCCGCTGCAGAAGCAATAGAGGTTGCTGACCTGCTCAAAGCCGAATTGGTTCCGATGGGATCGGCAGGAGCAAAGGCCATGGCCGTTGTTCGCGGTGAGGCAGACATATACCTTCATACCGGTGGGCAGTATGAATGGGACAATTGTGCGCCCGCTGCAGTCGCATTGGCCGCAGGACTTCATGTCTCACGCGTCGACGGCTCGCCGATGCGTTACAACAACGAAAACACAAGCCTTCCGGACGTGTTGATCTGCCGCCCCGAGCTTGCTGAAATCGCCCTCAAGGCCGTCGCAGCGCGCGAATAAAGTCGACGCTGGACTTGCCATCGGCTTGGAGCCGCGCCGCGCCCAATATGCCCGCCCAATAACTTTCCGAGCCATCGGCAAGGCGCAGGGCGTGCAGCCGACGTGAGTAAAGGTGCAGGTCATACTCCTCGGTGATACCGATAGCCCCATGGACAGCATGCGCGATTGCCGCAATTTGGGGAACCGCTGAGCTTGCGACCTGTTTCGCGACCGCTGCGATCTCGCTGGCCGGCCGAAGCCCCTGCGAGCAGCCGATCTGTGAGGCCATCCGCGTCATCAGCACCTGTTCTCCCATGATCGCAAGCTGTTGCTGGATCGCCTGCAGTTTTGCGATCGGTTTGCCGAACTGAACGCGATCATTGGCGTATGACAAGCTCATTTTCAGCATTGTTTCGGCGAGGCCCGCTATTTCGGCCGCTGCCAAAACCGCCCCAAGTGTCCGTGTCTCAATGGTTTCAGGCAGCGCCTGTGCAAGAGTCAGGGGCCCGCTCGGCGCAACGGAATCCTGCTCGACCAGCAGCGCTCGCACCGCCATTGTCTGCGCAACCGGTTCCGTAATCGCACATCGGCCGAGCGCCCGGATCAACGGTTCGACATCGCCCAACGTCAACCCTGCCCCCCCGGCAGCTTCTGGAACAAGCGCATCGAGATAGCCCGAGTCTTCAATAGCCCGCCAGCGCGTGGTGGCTTCAACATCGCGTCCCGCCACAGTTGCGAGCATACGTTCGAAGGGTTCAAGAAACTCGGACATCAGCGCAACCCCAGTCCGCGAGCAATGATGCCGCGCAATATCTCGCGCGTTCCGCCTCGCAGTGAAAAGGCAGGGGCAATGTAAGTGACCGTCATGATTGCGCGCCACAATTCCGGATCAACTGACTCGTCCGGATTGCTTGCGAGATCGTCGGCGATCAACGTTGGCACTGACTGCTCAAATGTTGCCCCAAGATCCTTTACCAGCGATGCCTCGACAACCGGGCGCTCACCTGCCGCGAGCAGCGTCGTCACCGCGACCGACAATTCGCGCAACACAGACAATTGCGCTGTCAGACTGCCCGCCAGCTTTTCGCGTGACTCGCTCCGTTCTTGCTGCGCCACATGCTGTACCCATGCATCGAGCAGGACGGCGCTGGAATAGATGCGTTCCGGCCCGCTTCGTTCAAAGGCCAGTTCTGCTGTAACCTGATCCCAGCCCGAACCTTCCTCGCCAAGCAGGGCATTGGCGGGCAGCTCGACATTGTCGAAAAAGACTTCATTGAAATCGATATCGCCATTCAGATCAGCGATGGGTCGAATGGAAATCCCGGGAGCCTTCAGATCGATCAAAAACTGTGAAAGGCCGCGCTGTCGATCCGCGGAGTCGCCTGATGTCCGCACCAACGCGATCATATAGTCTGCATGATGAGCCCCTGACGTCCATATTTTTTGGCCGTTGACCCGCCAGCCCGTTTCGGTCCGTTCCGCCCGCGTCCGCACCGACGCCAGGTCAGACCCGGAATTGGGCTCGCTCATGCCGATGCAGAAGAAGATTTCACCCCGGCAAATTCGTGGAATATAGTGTTCTCGTTGCTCCTCGGTGCCGAAGTTGAGAATCACAAGCGCACTTTGTCGATCGGCAATCCAGTGCATCCCGACTGGCGCGCCTGCGCACAACAGTTCCTCGACCACGACAAAGCGAGCCAGCGGACCGCGCTCAGCGCCGCCGTATTTCCTCGGCACGGTGAGTCCCAGAAACCCTGCTTGCCCCATTGCACGGCTGAAGATCGCATCCCCGCCCATCCATGTCCGCGCCCGCTTGTGAAGCGGCATCGCCCGGATGTGTTCATCAATCAGCGCGCGAATGGCTGGGCGAAGGGCTTCGTCGGTCGCTGGAATCGCGGAAAGCGTGAGATGATCGAAATTCATTCGCCGCGAAACACCGGCGCGCGCTTTTCGATAAACGCATCGATCGCCTCATCATTGTCTTTGGTTGCATGCGCGAGCGATTGCATCGCCGCAGACATTTCAAGAATGTTCCCGAGCGTTGCTGTCTGGCCTTCGCGCAGCAGCCTTTTGGTCATGCGCACGGCATGTGGCGGATTGGCGGCGATCTTGGCCGCGATCTCTTGCGCTTTGGCCATTAGCTGGTCATCGGGCACCACGTGCGAAACGAGGCCATAGGCCAAAGCGGTCTGCGCATCGAACATTTCACCCGTCAAAGCGAGTTCAGTCGCGCGCGAAAAACCGACGATCCGGGGCAATAGCCAGGCCCCGCCATCGCCGGGCACAATCCCGATCTTGACAAAACTTTCAGCAAACTTCGCACTTTCGGCCGCAATCCGGATGTCGCACATCGTCGCGAGATCGAGCCCGGCTCCGATTGCTGGCCCATTGATCGCGGCGATCACCGGGACTTCCAGCGCCTGGAAAGCCAACGGCAGCCGCTGAATGCCGGTCTTGTAATTCCGACGGGTCTGCGCAGGCAGTTGGGCGCGCAGGCCCAATCCGGCCTTCATCTGCTTGAGATCGCCACCCGAGGAAAAGGCCGTGCCTGCGCCGGTCAGGATCACAACGCGCACACCGATATCAGCATCGGCTTCGGCCATCGCAGACAGCAAGGCTTCAACCATCGACTGGTCGGAAATCGGGTTTCGCCGCTCGGGCTGGTTGAGAGTCACGGTCAACACCGTACCCTGCTGCTCAATCAGAAGGGGTGAGGTCATTTTTCCGCTCCCAAGCTCTTGATAATGGCTGAGAAGTCCAACCCGCCCGATCCTGCATCGGCAAAAGCCTGATAAAGTTCGGCGGCCCGAAGACCCATGGGCACATCGGCGTCAACGTCTCTCGCAGCTTCCATCGCCAGTTTCAGGTCCTTGAGCATCAGTGCCGTCGCGAATCCGCCCTGATAGTCATTGTCAGCTGGAGTTTGTGGACCCACTCCGGGGACCGGGCAATAGCTGGTCATTGACCAGTTCTGCCCCGAAGCATTGGAAGAAATATTGAAAAAGGTCTGCAGATCGAGCCCGAGCTTGCGCGCCAGTTCGAACGCCTCACAGGTTGCGATCATCGACGCGCCGAGCAGCATGTTGTTGCAGATTTTTGCCGCTTGCCCCGCCCCGCTTGCCCCAGCATGAATCACGGCCTTGCCCATTTTGGCAAGGATCGGTTCGGCCCGCGCAAATGCAGTGTCGGTGCCACCAACCATGAAGGTAAGCGTCCCGCCATTGGCAGCTGCGATCCCGCCGGAAACCGGCGCATCGACCATGTCATAGCCCTTGGCAGCAGCGTCCGAGCTCACCTTTCGTGCGGTCGCGACATCAATGGTCGAACAGTCGAGAAGGATGGCAGTCGTTGGCGCATGGCCGATCACATCATTTTTATAGACCGCTTCGACGATGGTCCCGTTCGGAAGCATCGTGACGACAGCATCAACGCCTGAGACGGCTTCTCGCACAGTCGTGAAGGTCTCGCAGCCATTCTCCTTCGCCTTGGCGAGTGCTGCCTCCACAAGATCGAAGGCATTGACGCCATGCCCTGCCTTCACCAGATTTGCGGCCATCCCGCCGCCCATGTTGCCAAGCCCGATAAACGCGATCTTTGTCATTTGCCTGTCCAGTTTCCGGGGCGCTTCTCGACGAACGCCGCCATGCCTTCTTTCTGGTCTGCACTTCCGAACAGCCCGTGGAACAAGCGGCGCTCAAAAACGACGCCTTGCTGCAACGTCATCTCGAAGGCAGCGTTGACCATTTCCTTGGCAGCCAGCACGGCGAGCGGCGCCATGCCGGCGATCACTTCGGCGGTTTTGAGGGCCTCGGCGAGGAGATCGGCAACGGGAACGACCTTTGCGACCAGGCCCGAGCGTTCGGCTTCGGCTGCATCCATCATACGACCGGTCAGACACATTTCCATTGTCTTGGCCTTGCCAATCGCGCGCGTCATCCGTTGCGACCCGCCCATCCCAGGCGTGACGGCCAGCTTGATTTCGGGTTGTCCAAACTTGGCATTGTCC
>JANLST010000239.1:0-2457 GCA_031362505.1 Sphingomonadales bacterium | reverse complement strand
GAGTGGGATGCCCTTGAACCCCGGTGATTCAACCGATTCCTGAATTTGAGGGGCAAACTGCGTGTCTTCAAACAATATGCGTTCGAAGTTATCGATGCGTGATTGCCATAGCGGCGACAAATCTTCCTTTGCGATCCGCGGTCCAAACCAGTGGCACTCGATTCGCATTGTCGCGGCCGTTCGCGGCCAGAAAACAAGCATGGGCAAGCCGGATGAGGACGGCGGCATCACGATGTTTGGATAGATGTTGTAACTCACATTATTGTCGCGTGGGATTTCCGTGACAGTCGCTATCTCGGGCATGCCCTTGGTCCCGGGATCGATCCAGTCCGGCCGGCGATTAGGGGTTGTCATCCTCGAATGGCCGCCGGACCACAGGGTGATCGTCGTGCCACGATGATCGAGAAAGCGGTCCACCGTACTCTGATGGATTGATTTGAGGTGATATACTTCCAGAAACGCATCAAGCAGGACTTTGACGTTACAGGCCACATCATAGCCACGCGAGTGAACCAGCATCAAATTTTCAGGCTGAAACTGGGCAAGCTCGCCAGAGACCGGCCCGAGTGACTCGATCAATGGCTTTGCATCTTCGTCTTCATTGATGAAAATCCAGCCGCCCAGCAACTCGCAACGGACCGAAATGAGGGATCTGCAAGAAAAATCAAAGTCGACAAAATCGCGCTTGTCGCGAATGGCGGTCAATTCGCCTTCAAGCGTATAGCTCCAGCCATGATAGCCACAGACAAATCCGCGCGACTGCCCGGCATCTTCCTTCACAAGAGGTCCGCCGCGGTGACGGCACGTATTATAAAAGGCGCGAACGGTTCCGCCCAGATCCCGGACGATCAGGATCGGCGATCCTGTATTTCTCGTAAGGAACCAGCTTCCCGGCTCCGGCAGCTGGTCTTCGTGTCCTCCGTAGAGCCAACTCCGCTTCCACAGACCATCCTGCTCCAGCAAAAGGAATTCAGGATCGACATATCGGCCGGCAGGAATGTCCGAGAGTTTTGGAAATCCATGAGGCGGTGCGACACGCGCCGTCTCGAAACTCATCTGATCCTTGATCCGATCGGTCAACGCTGCGTCCAATGCCGCACTCCTCCAAACCTTCAGGTGTCATGTTTAGCATTTGAAAAACTAAAAACAATCATGCTTGTCTTTTTTATCGCGTCAATTCGGGAATCCTATTAACAGCGGAACAACCTTGGCAGGAAACAAGAATGGAACTCAAGCGGACCAAAGGCCAATTGCCAATCCAATGCGGGTGCGGACAGTTTCGTGCGCAAAGTTGCCGAACGTGACAGCGCTCAGTCTGATCATGCGGTTTGAACAAAGGCGAAGAACTTGATTGCGATCATTGCGGAAGCCGAATTGCCAATTGGCACCAACCGCGCATTTGACGTGAGCGGCGAGTCTATTCTGATTGCTCGGACAGCACACGGCATCTTCGCGATCGAGAATCGCTGCAGCCACGCTTTTCAGACGCTTGAGGGAGGAAAAATGAAGGCGGTTCACATATTTTGTCCACTCCATGGCGTGCGTTTTGACATGCGGGATGGATGCCCATCGGGCACGCTGACGGATAAGCCTATCCGGACATGGCCGGTATCGATTGTCGATGGAATGATCGTGATTGGAGGTGAACCTCAATGAAGCGATTGTTACATATCCAGGCAAGCCCGCGAGGTGTCCGGTCAAGATCTGATGCGATCGGCCTTTACTTTCTGGACGCGTTGCAGGCCAGGGTTCAAGGGTTGGACATCAAAACGTTGAACGTCTTTGATGCCGATCTTCCAGCGTTTGATCGCGCGGCAATCGAAGGGCGATATGGACTGTTGATGGGCGTACCGGTGCCGCCCGAGCAGAATCAGGCATGGTCTGAACTCCGGATGATTGCCGATCATTTTCTTTCGTTCGACACGTGGCTGTTCACGGTTCCAATGTGGAATTTTGGCTTGCCCTATCGGTTGAAGCACTATGTCGACCTGGTAACCCATCCGGGCCTGACTTTCCGCAACGATGCAGACGGGAGTGTCGAAGGACTGGCGACCGGACGCACCGCCGTCATTGTTGCAGCCAGCGCGATGCCATTCGGCGCCAATCCTGAAATTGATGCGCTCGACTTTCAACTATCCTATTTACACGCCTGGCTTGGTTTCATTGGCGTAACAGATGTTCGCTCTGTTCGCGTTGCCGGAACATTCGGGCCGGAAGCGATGGTGGAAATGGCGATGGAAAAAGCACGGGCGGATGCCAACCTTCTCGTTGATCAATGGGAACTTCGTGCTGCGCGCGTGTAGACCAGATTGATGCTCGTAAAGCTGACGACCGTTTCTCCTGCCTGATTGATCATCTTGTATAGTGTCATCGCAGTTCCGCGTGCCTTGCCTGTTTCGGAAGGCTTCAATTCCGTGATTTCCGATATGACATGAACCCTGTCTCCTGACCGCAGTG
>JANLST010000207.1:0-4929 GCA_031362505.1 Sphingomonadales bacterium | reverse complement strand
TTGGTCATGAAACACATGTCACACAATGTGCAGGCATCAGTGACGGGCTTGAAGTCCGCCGAGGCCAGATGCTCGACATCTTCATGTTCGCTCTCGTCAATCAGGTCGAAGAGCTTGGGAAAACTGTCGCACAGATTGAAGCAGCGTCGGCAGCCATGACAGACGTCAAACACCCGACAAAGTTCCGAGTCGAGCGCAGCCTCGTCGTAAAACGATTCATCGGTCCAGGCGATTGGATGGCGGGTCGGTGCATCGAGACTGCCTTCGCGCAGGGAAAACCCTCAAATGATCGTTGGAAAACTAAGCGGCCGGAACCACTTTGAGAGTGGCCCCGGCCGGATACGGCCCCGATGGGGGAGGGGGAAGGGGCCGTTAGCTGATCGATTCAAGCGTTCTCTGAAACTTGCCGGCATGGCTCTTTTCCGCCTTGGCCTGCGTTTCTAACCAGTGTGCAATCTCGTCAAAATCTTCTTCGCGCGCATCCTTGACCATGCCCGGATACATGTCGGTATATTCGTGCGTTTCACCAACGATCGCCGACTTCGGGTTGGCTTCGGTTTTGGTGCCAGCAAGACCCATTTCGCTCTCCGCGGTTGGGTCATGATCCAAATCGTGTCTAGAGCGCACGAAAGGAATTGCGGAATCGATTTTCTGATTGTTTGTGATCGACGAAGGCGATCACCCGAGTCAGATCAGCGGGCGGCAGCCCACAGATAGGCGAGAACCGCCAGTCCGGTCAGGACTGCACCCCGGCCTCGGCAGAAGGCGATTTCCATCATTTGCGCGGACGGCCGACTCACTCGTTGCCCAACTCAACAGCAACATCAGCAGCGAGACGAGGGGCGCCAAATTGGGAAACGCGCTCGGAAACCAATTGAGCGCTGCTGGGGGGGCCAGAGCGGCAGCTGCGCCGATGGTGAGCCAGGCTTTGCCCGAGTGGCGATAGCACCATGCAATCGGAAAAATCAGAAAGACCAGGTCGTAAACGTAGAAATAGGGTGAAGCGAGCGCGGTTCCACAAGCCAGCACCGCGAAACGCGCCGAACTATCATGATTTGCTGACCATGTTCTGATTACGGCAGCGACGGCTACGATCGCTATGGCGATGTGCGCCGCCATTGCAAAGTTCGCCTCAAATCCGAGCATGCGAAGGGTCGCGAAAACGCTTGCCATCTTCTGCCATCCCGCACCGCCGGTCATCAGCACCGCAGTTGGAGCATTCAACGACCCATACCAGACAAGGAAGGAGTCGGGGCCATAGGCGAGCGTCGCCAGAAGGCCAAGCAGCAAGGTTCCGCAGCAAGCGCCTGCAAAAGCGCGCCACTCGCAGCCAGCAAGCAGCGCAAAGGGCACGAGCAAACCCATTTGGGGCTTGATAACCATCGCGCCGAGAAGGACTCCAGCAACGAAAGGGTGCGAAGCGAAAAGCCTTGCGGCACCGATATACATGGCGCCAAGCAAAAAGCCGGTTTGCCCAATCATGCCATTCACCACTGTTGGAGGAAAGGCGAGGATCGTGACGCCCGACAGGTCCGGATGACGCCGACACGCAAAGACGAGCAGGGCGAGTGACGCTGCCACCCAAAGGGTCAGCGCGGCCGCCAGCGGTAGAAGAGCAAATGGTTGGGCGAAAAGCAGGAACGGTGGCGGGTGGGGCAAGATCCGGTCGATCCAGACCGAAAGTACCTGGCCCCGCCATGCCCGCTGGCCGGCGTCCCAGAACACGTTGAAATCGAATACGCGCTCGTGGGTGAATGCATTGGTGCAGGACATGACAATTACCAGTAGGGTCGCAAGCGCCAGAAGGCGGAGAACTGCGCGAGCGATATGCGGTAAAGCCATGCGAAAACCCCTAGGGCCACATGGTTAACTTTAGATCAAATCGGTGTCATCAGCCGTAGAGTGCGGCGACCAGCAAAACTGCTCCATCCCTGCCCCCGACCAATCGAGTCAGATCAGCGGGCGGCGGCCCATAGATAGCCAAGAACCGCCAGTCCGGACAGGACAGTGCGTACCGCATGAAGCCGGTTCCAGCGATCAAGCATTTTGCGAGTCTCCGGCCCTGCTGAATCGGCCCCGATCGCCTTCAACTGGTTGTTAAGCGGCAGGATTCCCAAAACAGTGTAAGGCCAATTCGCCAGCATCAGGGTTGCGCCAACCGCCCAGCACCAATTGCTTGTGAGCCATACAGCCGCAAAACCGGCAAGCCCGCTGAGCACGGCCAGTCCACCCTGCAGGTTGAAGGCGCGCGCGTAACTCGGCCCCCACTGTGCAAGTGCGTTGCGATCGTCGAGAAGCATCCGCGCGGGATGTTCGGCCACATGAATATAGAATGCCGCGCCCCAGAACGCCGCGCCAAGTGAAAGAGCAATCAATCCGGCAAGCATGATCTTTCTCCCCAAGACATCATGTCAGGGAGAAAACCGACTGGCAATTGGAAAGGCTAACCCGCCGCTTCAGCGAGAACCGTAAGCCCCTTGTCGTTCACTTCGGCAAAACCGCCGGTGATCTTCAGCATCTCTGCCGTCGCACCTGCCGTAGCATAGACGGCCAATTCTGCGTCGCTCCGGATCGTCGACATCACAGGCATGTGTCCTTCAAGCACGCCGAAATCGCCTTCAGTCCCCGGAACGACGACCATATAGACGTCTTCCGAGCGTATGAGGCGTTCAGGCGTGACCAGTTCGAAGCGAAGCGCCATCGGAACTATGCCGCGTCTGCTGCCATCTTGGCAGCTTTCTCGACAACGTCCTCGATCCCGCCGACCATGTAAAAGGCCGATTCCGGCAGGTGATCATATTCGCCATCGACCACCGCCTTGAATGACTTCACCGTATCTTCGATCTGGACGAACTTGCCCGGGATGTTGGTGAAAACTTCGGCGACGTGGAACGGCTGCGAAAGGAAGCGCTGGAGCTTGCGTGCGCGGGTCACGGTCAGCTTGTCGTCTTCCGACAATTCATCCATGCCGAGAATGGCGATGATATCCTGCAGCGACTTGTACTTCTGGAGCGTTTCCTGAACCCGGCGGGCCGTGTCGTAATGCTCCTGACCGACGACCGAAGGCGTCAGCACGCGGCTGGTTGAATCGAGCGGATCGACCGCCGGATAGATGCCCAGCTCCGAAATCGCCCGGTTAAGCACCGTCGTTGCGTCCAAGTGGGCGAACGACGTTGCAGGTGCCGGATCGGTGAGATCGTCTGCAGGCACATAAATCGCCTGCACCGACGTGATCGAACCCTTGTTGGTCGAGGTGATGCGTTCCTGAAGGGCGCCCATGTCGGTAGCGAGCGTTGGCTGATAGCCCACGGCCGAAGGGATACGGCCCAGCAATGCTGACACTTCGGAGCCGGCTTGCGTGAAGCGGAAGATGTTGTCGACGAAGAACAGCACGTCCTGCCCTTCCTGATCACGGAAATATTCCGCAATCGTGAGGCCCGAAAGCGCCACGCGAGCGCGAGCGCCAGGAGGCTCGTTCATCTGGCCGAAGACCAGCGCAACCTTGGAACCTTCAGGGGTGGGGTTGCCGTTCTTGTCCTTGGCGATAACGCCGGCATCGAGGAATTCGTGATAGAGATCGTTGCCCTCGCGGGTGCGCTCTCCGACGCCTGCGAACACTGATGTGCCGCCATGGCCCTTGGCGATGTTGTTGATGAGCTCCTGAATCAGCACGGTCTTGCCAACGCCAGCACCACCAAAGAGCCCGATCTTGCCGCCCTTGGCATAGGGTGCGAGGAGGTCGACGACCTTGATGCCGGTGACAAGGATTTCGGTTTCGGTCGACTGGTCAACGAACAGCGGGGCATCCGCATGGATTGGCGCGGTCATCTTGGCGTTAACCGGACCCTGCTCGTCGATCGGCTCACCGATGACATTGAGGATGCGGCCGAGCGTCATCGGGCCAACAGGCACGCGAATCTGCGAACCGGTATCGCGGACGGGCTGGCCGCGAGTCAGGCCTTCGGTCGCGTCCATCGCGATCGTGCGAACCGTCGATTCTCCCAGATGCTGGGCGACTTCGAGGACGAGGCGGTTGCCGTTATTCTCGGTTTCGAGCGCGGACAGAATGGCGGGAAGCGTGCCTTCGAACGATACGTCGACGACAGCGCCAATAACCTGGCTCACGCGACCAGTGGCTCCAGCCATGTTGGCCTTGGTGGCACCCGACGCTGCCATTGGCGCAGGGGCTTTCTTCGGCGCTGCGGCCTTGGGCGCAGCTGCCTTTGCAGCGGGAGCCTTTGCGGCGGCGGCAGGCTTTGCTGCTGCCTTGGCTGCTGGTTTCTTCGGGGCGGTTGCCATGTTTGTCTTCCTTGCCTTTAAGTCTGCCTAGAGCGCTTCCGCGCCTGAAATGATTTCCACCAACTCGGTCGTGATTGCGGCCTGGCGGGTGCGGTTATACTGGATCGTCAGCTTGTTGATCATTTCGCCCGCGTTGCGCGTGGCGTTATCCATTGCGGTCATTTTCGAACCCTGTTCCGAAGCCGCATTCTCGCGCTGGGCGCGGAGCAGCTGCACAGCAACGTTGCGTGGAAGCAAGTCTGCGAGAATTTCTTCCTCATCTGGCTCATATTCGACCGCAGCCGATGCGCCTGCCGCCACGCCGCGATCCGAAACGGCCACCGGCATGAGCTGAATTTGCATCGGCTCCTGCGTCAGCACCGAGACAAATTTGGAGAAGAACAGATGTGCGACGTCAAAATCACCGGCCTCAAAGCGCCCGGTCAGGTCTTCGGCATAGCCCTGCACATCGGTGAAGGTCAGCTTGCCGAGATCGCCCGGCTCGATGCCGTGAACCATGTCGTTGCGGAAGGTCCGCGTCAGCTGGTCCTTGCCCTTGCGGCCGATCGTGTAGAATTTCACGGTCTTGCCCTGCGCCTTCAGCGCGTCCGCCTGCCGGCGTGCAAGGCGCACAATGTTGGTGTTGAACGC
>JANLST010000175.1:0-2256 GCA_031362505.1 Sphingomonadales bacterium | reverse complement strand
GCTGGCTGACCGTTTGAGTGCCGAGGGGCACAGCGTCCTGATCCTCGAATATGGCGGATCTGACCGCTCTGTCTTCATTCAGATGCCAAGTGCACTTGCGATTCCGATGAATACGAAAAAGTATAACTGGCATTATGAAAGTGAGCCCGAGCCTGCGCTGGGTGGACGCAAACTTCATACGCCGCGCGGCAAGGGGCTGGGCGGATCATCTTCGATCAATGGGCTTGTCTATGTGCGCGGCAACCCGCTCGATTTCGAACGCTGGCAGACGGAAGGCGCACAAGGCTGGGGCTATGCCAATGTGCTGCCCTATTTCAAACGGGCCGAGCGCCATTCGGAAGGCGGTGACACCTATCGCGGCTCCGACGGTCCGCTCGATACGACTTACGGCTCGCTGAAAAACCCGCTCTATCAAGCCTGGATCGATGCCGCACATCAGGCGGGATATCCTGTGACCGACGATATCAATGGCGCGCAACAGGAAGGCTTTGGCCGGATGGACATGACCGTGCGTGACGGCGCGCGGTGCAGTGCGGCCAAGGCCTTTCTGCGGCCTGCCATGAAGCGCCCGAATGTCCGGGTCATCACTCATGCGCTCGCGACGCGCGTTCTGTTCGAGGGCAGGACTGCGGTAGGCATTGAATATGAACGCGGCGGGCAAATGCTTGAGGCACGGGCCAACCGCGAAGTGATCCTTTCTGGCGGCCCGATTAACACGCCGCAATTGCTCATGCTCTCCGGCATCGGCCCTGCTGCTGAGCTTCGTGAACAGGGCATCGCCGTGATTGCCGACCGGGCAGGGGTCGGTGCCAATCTTCAGGATCATCTCGAATTCTATTTCCAGATGGCCTGTGCTCAGCCGGTCTCGCTCTACCCGGCGATGAACATCTTCGCGAAAGGACTGATCGGGGCACGCTGGCTGCTGTTCCGCAACGGACTTGGCGCAACCAATCATTTCGAAAGCTGTGGCTTTATCCGGAGTCGCGCAGGCGTCCGCTATCCCGATATCCAGTATCACTTTTTTCCGCTTGCGGTCAGCTATGATGGGAACAGCATGGCAAAGGAGCATGGCTTTCAGGCGCATGCCGGGCCAATGCGCTCCAAAAGCCGGGGCAGTGTGACGCTGCGCTCACCCGACCCGCGCGACAAGCCGGTCATCCGATTCAACTATCTGAGCCACCCTGATGACTGGATTGAAATGCGCGCATGCGTCCGCCTGACGCGAGAGATTTTCCAGCAAAAGGCATTCGACCTCTATCGTGGTCGCGAAATTGCGCCAGGAGCGGACGTGACAAGCGACGAGCAGATCGACGCCTTCATCGCGGCAAAGGTCGAGAGCGCTTACCACCCTTCCTGCTCGTGCAAGATGGGCGCGGTCGATGATCCACTGGCGGTTGTCGATCCCGAACTGCGGGTGATCGGGATTGATCGACTGCGCGTCGTTGACAGCTCCGTTATGCCCTCGATCACGACCGGCAATCTCAATGCTCCGACGATCATGATCGGCGAAAAAGGGGCCGACCACATTTTGGGCAAACCGTTGCTCGCGCCGTCCAACGCACCGTACCATGTTGCGCCCAACTGGGAGACGTCGCAGCGATGATGCGGACCATAAACGAACCTGCTCGCCAGATTGATGTCATCCACGAAACCGATGTGCTCGTCGTTGGCTCCGGCCCTGGCGGATTGGCAGCGGCACTGGCATCAGCGCGAGCAGGGGCAGAGACGACGCTGCTCGAACGCTATGGCTGTTTCGGCGGCAATATCACGCAAGTCGGTGTCGAAGGCTTTGCCTGGTATCGGCACCCCGCGACGATCGATAGCGAAGGCATTGGCCGCGAGTTTGAGGACCGCGCCAAATCGATGGGCGCCGCGATGCCGGAACCCCAATCGATCAGCCACAGTCTGGACGCCGAGGCATTCAAATATGTTGCGGATGTTCTGGTTAAGGAGGCGGGCGTCAAGCCTATGCTCCACCGCATGTTCGTTGCGCCGATCATGGAGGGCGACACGATCAAAGGTGTGATTGTGGAGAGCAAGGCAGGGCGTGAGGCCATCCTTGCCAAGCGCGTGATCGATGCGACCGGAGACGCCGACGTTGCCCACCGCGCCGGCGCGCCGACCCACATGCATCCCAAGGCCGAAATGATGTCTGCCTCGGTGATGTTCTCGATGTGCGGAGTCAACAAGACACGCTTCATCAATGCCGTGAAGGCTGACCCGCAAACCTATGCCGATTGGGCGGGCGAGGGGGAG
>JANLST010000147.1:0-18268 GCA_031362505.1 Sphingomonadales bacterium | reverse complement strand
AAACCAAACCCGTCGTTGCGCCGGTCGCCGTGGCACCTGCCATCGTGTCGAGCGCGATCACACCCAAGGTAGAAACCAAGCCTGTCGTTGCGCCGGTCGCAAAGCCTGTCGCTACGGCTCCAAAGATTGTCGCCAAGGCCGCCCCAAAGCGGGTCGTCAAGGCCAAGAAAGTGATGACCGTCAAGGTCGTGAAACCCCGTGCAGTTAAACCCAAAGCGGCTCCTGTTGCCGCATCGAAAGGAAAAAAGACCATGACCGATACAGTAAAGAATGTTGCCGCTGACGTCAGCGAAAAGGCCACCGAAATGTTCAAGGACATGAACACCCGCGCCAAGGCCGCTTTTGAAAAGGCCGGTTCGTTCACCAAGGATTCGACCGAATTCAACAAAGCGAACGTCGAAGCGTTTGTCGAATCAGCCAAGATCGCTGCGAAGGGCATGCAGACTGTTGCGCAGAACGCGGCAGAATTCGGCCGCAAGAATTTCGAAGCGACCAGCACGATGGTAAAGGCTGCTGCAGCCGTGAAGTCACCGACTGACCTTTTCAAGCTACAGGGCGATTTCGCGCGCAGCCAGTTCGATGGCATTGTTGCTGAAATGTCGAAGTCGAGCGAGTTCACCCTCAAGCTCGTTGGCGAAATCTTCCAGCCGATCCAGAGCCGCTATGCGGTTGCTGCCGAGGAAATGAAGACCCGTTTGGCTGCCTAACAGCTTCCGAATTGAATGGAGAACGGTCGTCCCGGATAATCGGGGCGGCCGTTTTTCGTTTAGGACGATTCGTCGCTTCTGCATCTTGCCCTTGCCCGCCTCAAGCCCTATCATTGCAACGATGATTGTTGATCGCACACAGATTCAGGCTATGGCCGAACGTCGCGATGGCGATGAAGGAACAGGGCTTGGCGTCGCCACACGGACGCGCACCAAGACCAAGAAGCCGACGCCATACAAGGTGCTGATGCTCAACGACGATTATACCCCTATGGAATTCGTTGTCCTCTGCCTTCAGCGCTTTTTTCGGATGAACATGGAGGATGCCACTCGTGTCATGCTCCACGTTCACCAGAAGGGCGTCGGAGTCTGCGGTATCTTTTCCTACGAAGTCGCAGAAACCAAGGTCACGCAAGTGATCGACTTCGCCCGCCAGAACCAGCATCCGCTGCAATGCACCCTTGAAAAGGCATGAGCCGCTCGCCCGCCGCCATCATTATCGGGGCGGGCGATGCAACCGGTGGGGCAATAGCAAGAGCGTTTGCTGCTGAAGGGCTGACAGCTTGCGTCAACCGACGAACACGAAATTCCGAACAGTTGGCGGCGCTCGCCCGATCCATTTGTGATCAAGGGTATAAATCCCGCGCCTTTCCCGGCGACGCGCGCAACGAAGACGAAATGATTGCCCTTTTCGAACAAGTCGAGGCGGATGTCGGGCCAGTTGAAGTGGCCGTGTTTAATATTGGCGCCAATGTGAACTTCCCAATCACGGAGACCACTGTCAGGGTCTATCAGAAGGTCTGGGAAATGGGGAGCCTGGGCGGCTTCCTGATGGGTCGTGAAGCGGCTCGGCACATGATCCCGCGCGGACGGGGCACGATCCTGTTTACAGGCGCCACGGCAAGCCTGCGCGGTGGATCGGGTTTTGCAGCCTTTTCAGGGGCCAAGGCGGCGTTACGTATGTTGGCCCAGTCGATGGCGCGCGAGCTTGGCCCCAAGGGCATCCATGTTGCCCATACGGTGATCGACGGTGCGATTGATACCGCATTTATCAAGGGCCGCCATCCGGCGTTTGATGAAGCCAAAGCCGCTGATCTGATCCTGTCGCCAGAGGCGATCGCCGCCAATTATGTCATGCTGCATAAACAACCGAAAAGCGCATGGACGCATGAGCTAGACCTCCGGCCATGGGGAGAAAATTGGTGAGCCGGAGCTTTGACTTCCTTTTCGATATTGGCGGGCCAAACGGCTATCTGACCCACCGTGTCCTGCCGGAATTGTGCGCGCGCACAGGTGCTGTCGCGAACTATGTCCCGGTGCTGCTCGGCGGGCTGATGAAAGCGACCGGCAACCGCCCGCCCTGGGCGGTCTATGCCGATGTTGCTGCAAAGCTCGCCTATGACCGTCTCGAATTTCAGAGATTCATTGATGCGAACGCGCTGACCCGGTTTCGCATGAACCCGCACTTTCCTATCAACACGCTACCGATCATGCGCGCTCTGGTCGCCGCGAAGCGAGAAGGTGTGTTCATGGAAGCGGTCGAAACGATGATGGTCGCAATGTGGGAAGATGGCCTCGACCTTTCAAAATCCGACGTGGCGATTGAAAGGTTCGACAGGGCAGGGCTGGACGGCGCTCACCTCATGGCGCTTTCGAACGACGAGGCCGTAAAGGCCGAACTAATCGCCAATACAGAAAACGCAGTTTCGCGCGGTGCCTTCGGTATTCCGACCTTTTTTGTCGAGGACGAGATGTGGTTCGGTAAGGAACGCCTCGCGCAAGTCGAACAAGCACTCTTCTTGCAACCGCAATAGTTTGGTTATCCGATATTGACCGCAGGCAGACAGGCAACGAACGTCAAGACCAGACGTTTGTGTCAATCGTCAGTGTGGGCCATATTCAAGGATAGGAGATCAGCGTTTAGCGTATCGACCACGGTCGAAAGACGCGCTGCCGCGATGGCCCATCCGTCCTGATCGAGGATATCGAGCTGGCTGTTCAAAATGCTGACGACATCCAACAGGCGCTGCTCACGCCTGGACACGTTGGTCTGCTTTGATCGGTCAATCATCCCCGGCCCCTCCTGTTTGGTTGGCCTGATAGTCGGCGAGAAACCAACGAGAGCTGAATGAGGCGTTCAGCAGATTGAAAGAAAACCGCCGGTACATTTTCGCCTGTTCAAACCCTGATCAATGACGCATGACGCGGCGGGATCGGAAGCGATAAACGTCCATCGCGCTCGTTGCTCTATTTGTTTTGTTGGGCAACAATGAACCGCTATAAATGGCGAATCAGGCGAGGGGGGAAGTCCAATGGACACGGGCAGCAGGTTCGCGTTGTTACCGATAGCGTTGTTTTCACTGTCCAGTTTCACGATGGGATCAGCCGCCAGTATTTCCGCAGAGACAGTGCGTGCGCTCGATCCGAGTCGAGCCGCGCTGAGGCTTTGCAGTGATCGGCGACTTTTTGCTCGAGGAACTCCTGCATGGCTGAAGGCTGCGCGCTCCGCAGAAAGTGCGCAAGGTGCAACCGGTATCCTGCCTCTCGTCCCAGGGATCGTCGATCTTGGTTTCAAGGTGTCCACGCAGAACCCGCTGGCACAGAAATATTTCAACCAGGGACTGCTACTCACCTATGGCTTCAACCATATGGGTGCGATCCGGGCCTTTCGTGAAGCGCAACGACTCGATCCTGAATGCGCGATGTGCTGGTGGGGCGAGGCGCTCGCACACGGTCCCAATATCAATGCCCCGATGGATCCGGCGACGAACGATCGGGTGATGATGACGCTCGCCCAAGCGCAAAGGTTGGCGGAAGATCATGCCTCCCCAGTTGAACGTGCGCTCGTGACGGCGCTGGCACAGCGCTATTCGGCCAATTCAGCGAGTGACCGTGCGGCGCTCGACAAGGCTTATGCCGATGCCATGTTCAAGGTAGCGGCCGCCTTTCCCGGACAGGACGAAGTCGCGCTTCTCACCGCAGAAAGCGAGATGGACCTGAGGCCCTGGGATTATTGGGAAGCAGACAAGCGCATCCCCAAGGGGCGCATTGCCGCTGCCGTCTCGCTCGTTGAAGGCGTGTTGGCCCGAAATCCCGATCATCCGCAAGCTGCGCACCTTTACATCCACCTTCTCGAAAATGCTGCGGATCCAAAAAGGGCCGAAGCGGCTGCGGATCGACTTGCATCCGAAGACATGTCGGGTGCGGGGCATCTCGTTCACATGCCCAGCCACCTTTACTATGTACTCGGCCGGTTCAAGGACTCGCTCCGTGCGAACATTGCAGCCGCGCGCGCAGACGAGGCCTATCTCAAGCTGACGCATGAGCAGGGCCTGTATCGCTACAGCTATTACCCACATAATGTGCACTTCATCGTGACATCCGCACAAATGGCTGGCGACGGCGTGACTGCATTGCGGGAGGCCCAACGGCTCAAGACCCTGCTCGATCCAAAGGTCACGGCGTCGCTGCCCTGGCTCCAGGCCGTCGAAGCCGCACCTTACCTCGCAGCTGCGCAATTCGACAAGCCAGAGGCAATCCTGAAGCACAAGGCGCCTGTTTCCCGGCTGCCTTATGTCATGGGCATGTGGCATTATGCACGCGCGGTTGCCTATGCCCATCGCAAGGATGCGCGGTCTTTTGCGCGCGAACTGACCGAGATGGAGCGGTTGCGCACATCGGCAGACTTCAAGGCGATGACGGACTCGTTGATGCCTGCGCCTGACCTTCTGCAACTGGCAGCATTTGTCGCTCGCGGAAAGCTGGCGTATAGCCTTGGGCACTATGGCGAAGCTGTTGATCATTTCAGTGCGGCGGCCAAGATCGAAAGCAGCATCTGGTATCAGGAACCACCCTATTGGTATTATCCTGTGAACCAGTCACTTGGTGCCGCACTTTATCGTGCCGGTGACTTGATGGGCGCGCGCCAGGCCTATCTGCGGGCGCTGGCGCAATATCCGAACAATGGCTGGGCGCTTTTCGGTCTCGCCAAGGTCCACGAAGCGCTGGGGGACCGTCCCAATCTGGCTGCAACCCGTGCAGCCTTCCAAAAGGCGTGGCTTGGCAATCCCGGCTGGATCACGGTCGACCGGATTTGACCAAACCCGCCACCAAATCGTTCAATGAAGCGCAGCCGTTTCCGGGGTTACGCCAAAAAGGTTTTTCAACACACGGCGCACAATGATCAGAGCCGCAATTGCGGCTGCGGCCACCAAGATCGCCACAAAGATCGCAGTAACGGGCTTTGAAAGCGCCAGAAACAACAATCCTCCGGTTGCAACATCTTCTCCGGTCGAAACTGCGATATTGCTGAATGGCTCGGGACTGGCATTGACCACAGCCCTTGTGCCGGCCTTTGCTGTGTGACTAAC
Source organism: Sphingomonadales bacterium (assembly GCA_031362505.1). GTDB lineage: Bacteria > Pseudomonadota > Alphaproteobacteria > Sphingomonadales > Sphingomonadaceae > Aquisediminimonas. The sequence continues at coordinate 13,191 of JANLST010000147.1, read as the reverse complement.
CAGCGCTGCTCCGCCGCCGAGCAATAGTGTCACAACCTGCCATTTCGGATCGGATGCGTCGACCAGGGCTAGCGCAAGCAAGGCACCGCCAACCGGCCTGATTGCCGTATGCACGGCATCCCATAGCGAATCGAGCCATGCGATCTTGTCGGCAAAGAATTCCGCGATCATTCCAATGCCTGCCGCTCCCATAACCCAGTTATTGGCGAGGACTGCGAGGCTCTGGAGATGCTCTGGCGCAGCGATCCAGCCCATCCGGATCGCAAGGCCCGTCGCAAAGACGCACAGGTAGAGCCGCCACCCAGCCAACAGACTGACGCTCGCCGCCACTCCCAATATCTCGGTAATCCCCATCATTGCCCCTTTCCCAAAGGAGAGTTGAAGGATAGGCCATTCAATATGAATGACAACCTGACAGAGAATGACAGCGAAATGCCTGTCCCGATCCCGGCGGCGACGCTGGTGATCTTCCGCCACCGTGCCGAGGGTGCACCCGAACTGCTTGTCGTCGAACGATCGGCGAGCATGGCCTTTGCCGGTGGCGCGATCGTTTTTCCGGGCGGGCGGATTGACCCGGATGATCATGCGATCGCCGCTGAACTTTCGCATGAGCCCGATGAAGGAGCAGCGCGCGTGGCCGCGATCCGAGAAACGCTTGAAGAAAGTGGCATCGCGATCGGCTTTTCATCAGCGCCATCCGCCGATTGGATCGCAATGGCCCAGCCCCGGCTTCATGCGCATGAGCCGTTCAGCGCGCTCCTCGCCGACGCTGGTCTTGGCCTCGACCTTGATGCTCTCGTGCCGTTCGCCCGTTGGTGCCCTCCATTTCGAGAGGCTCGTGTGTTCGACACGCGCTTTTACATTGCGCTCGCCGCTTCAGACGCACCGGATCCCAGGGTCGATGAAACTGAGAATGTCAGCAGTTTCTGGGCAAGCGCACAGGAGGTTCTCGATGCGGCCAACGTCGGCAAGGTCAAGATTATCTTTCCGACCCGGCGTAATCTGGAGCGCCTTGCCCTGTTTGCTGATTTTGACGAGGCAGAAGCCCATGCCCGCAGCATTCCCGTTCGCCTGGTGGCCCCCTGGATGGAAGAACGAGATGGAGAGCCCCATTTGTGCATTCCTGACGATCTTGGCTATCCAGTGACGTCGGAAGCCCTGCGTTCGGCCGAAAGCGCCTTTCCAAGGCGGCGTTAACCTTCCTGTAACCATAAGCGCGCAAGGTCCATCTGTCACAGTCAGGAGTGGGGCAGATGGGAATTGCCAAGGACGCATTGATGCAGGTTCAGGCGCAACTCTGCGAACGGATCGATCGCCTTACAGCGGACTTGCCCCATATCACTGTTTCTCACCTCGCACATGAAATCGACGAACTGCGACGGATAGCCGGTCAATATGGCCTGACCCCGGTTGTCGAAATTGCTCATTGCCTGGAGAGCGAACTTGCCCATTCAGCGGGCGGAGCGATGGCGATGTCCTTTCTGGAAAAAATGCGAGATGCGGTCGGATGTGAACGTCTCGATGCTGCGGCCACGCAAACCTATCTGGCAGCGATCAACCAACGCCTCTATGGATAGAGCGTGGAAGCTATATTGCCCGTGTTCATTGCGATTCTGTTGGCCGAGACGGGCGGGCGCACACAGGGTAGAGGCCATGACCTCCAGCTCCGATTCAACGCTGCCGGCGTGATCCTTGGCGCGCTAGGCCTCACAACGCTCGTAAGCCTCGTGGTCGCCGGGATTGGTGGCGCTATGATCGCCAGTCTCATCAGTTTCGATGCACGCAGCCTGTTGGCTGGGCTGGCACTCTTGCTTGCTGGTGCGCCAATGGTCGTGCGCGCCAGACCGACGGGCGAGGTAAACGCGAAGTCGGCCTTCGGCGCTGGTCTCAAAGGATTTGCTCCGCTCCAGTTTGGAGACGCCTCCCAGTTTATCGTTTTTGCCATGGCGGCCCGGACCGGCCAGATTGCCTTTGCGGTCGGTGCAGGCGCCGCTGCGACCATCATCGCTGTTGCTGTCCCTGTTATCATGGGCCGGGAATGGCCGGGCGATTTTCCGCTGAGCGCGTCGCGACGGATCGCTGCGTTGTTGTTGATCGCCGCAGGGTGCTGGATGATTGTCACTGCACTTCGGTTGATCTAGTCAAGCGATCACAGAATCAAAACTAATTGGTTCGAACGAAAACACGAGCTTGGGTAGTGTCGATGCTTCCAAAGAAGATCGATCATGACCAACAAGATGGCCAATGTCACAACAGCCCTCATCCACTTGCTGCTTGACGAGCAGGCAACCCAGATGCTGCTTTCGATAGACCTGATCGCAGAGCTCTTACGCAAGGTTGGAGGCACGACAATCCGCTCGATTGGTCATATCGCGAAGCTATCGTCGATCAAGGACAATGACTGCGATCAGGTGACAGCGACGGACATGCTGGTCGAGCTGCGCAACGACAATCTGCTACTGGTCGATGCCCTCAAAGACGCAAAGTGCGTTGCCGACGCGGCTGGTGATAATGCCAGTTCGGGTGTTATCGACACGTGGACAGATGAGGCCGAGCAGCGGGCCTGGTTTCTGCTTGAATCCGCTTGCGCCTAGCCGGAAAGCCAATCAGGCAGCCTCTCTGCGGCGAGGATCGTCTCGGCCTGGATCCGATCGGCCACGACGGCGAACTTGTCTCCGTCAACCATGACTTCGGGAACAAGCGGGCGGCTGTTGTAAGTGCTCGCCATGGTTGCGCCATAGGCTCCAGCCGTGCGGAAGATCGCGAGATCTCCTGATTTTACGCGATCGATTTCTCGATCCTTGGCAAATGTGTCTCCGCTTTCGCAAACAGGGCCAGCAATATGGGCCGTCATCCGTTCGCCTGTTGGCCGGACAGCAGCGAAATCGTGGTAGGCGTCGTAAAGGGCAGGGCGAGCAAGGTCGTTCATGGCCGCGTCAACGATCACCCAGGGATTGCCAGGTGATGGCTTCACCCAGATGACTTCGGTCAGCAGAACGCCCGCATTGCCCGCGATTACACGGCCAGGTTCGAACATCAGTTCAACATTCCAGCCCTTGGTCGCGCGCACGACCATCGCACCATAGTCGGCGGGGCTTGGTGGGTATTCGTCGGCCTTATAGGGGACACCCAGTCCGCCACCAAGATCGACCCGCTCGACAAGATGCCCGGCGCGGCGGAGTTCAGCCACAAGTTCGCCGATTCTTGAATAGGCAGCCTCAAGCCGCGAGAGATCGAAGAGTTGGCTGCCGATATGGACGGCAATCCCCATCATCGCGAGACCGGGAAGTGTCGCGAGGCGACCATAAATGGCCGGTGCCTGATCGATAGGAACGCCAAATTTGTTGTCCTTGCGACCGGTCGAGATCTTCGCATGTGTGCCCGCATCGACATCGGGATTGACGCGCAGCGTCGCAATCGCCCTGACCCCCGCGGCGGCGGCTAGGCCCGAAAGTGCTTCTCCTTCCTCTTCGAGCTCAAGGTTGAACTGTCCGATTCCATCATCGAGCGCCTTTTTCAGCTCGGCCCGGGTCTTGCCTACGCCAGAAAAGACGATGTCCTTGGGCGCCATCCCGGCTGCAAGCGCGCGCGAAATCTCGCCGCCCGACACGACATCTGCACCGTATCCCGCCTTGGCGAGGACGCTCAGCACGGCGCGGTTCGGGTTTGCCTTGATGGCATAAGCGAAATGTGCGCGGTCAATGCCCGAAAGCCCTTCGCGGAAAATACGCGCGTGACGCTCTAGAGTGGCGCGTGAATACACGTAAACGGGCGTCCCGACCTGCTCGGCAATGGCCGTCAGAGGGACATCTTCGGCGTGCATGACGCCGTTCTTCAGGGTAAAATGGTCCACATTGCCTCAGCGTGATGGAGGAAGGTCGAACTTGTCGTTCTGGCGCTCTTCGGAACGTTTCAACTGTTCGTCGCTGCGTTTGGGCCGCGACTGAATGTCAGGAGCAAGCAGCTGTTCGGGTGTCGGAACAACAGACGCCGTTTCCGGCTTTGCTGGCAGCGAGTTTCCGGTTTTTGGTGTTAACGCAACGCGACCGCCACATCCGGCTAAAGCCAGCAAGGCGGTTGCCATAATCCAGTGCTTCTTCATGCGTTTGATTCCAATATCGCCTTCGCTTCGGCTATCCGCATCCTTACACCCGATGGCGCAGTTCCACCATGGCTGGTGCGGCTGTTTACGGATGCGTCAACCGACAATACCCCGAACACGCCCTTGTTGAACCTTGCGTCAATCGCCTTCAGGTCTTCCAACGTCAGGTCGGCAAGCATGGCGTTTCTTTTTTCGGCAAGTTTGACGGCCTGCCCTGTGATATGGTGTGCCTCGCGGAACGGAACGTCAGCTTCTCGAACCAACCAGTCCGCAAGATCAGTCGCGGTCGAGAAGCCGGTTTCTGCGAGCGCACGCATCCGGTCGATACGGAAGGCCAGGCTTTCAATCATCCCTGTCATCGCGGCGATCGAAAGCGCGAGCAGATCATGCGCTTCAAACACGGGAGGCTTGTCGTCCTGCATGTCCTTCGAATAGGCGAGCGGCAGGCCCTTCATGGTGATCATGAGCGCGGTGGCACAGCCGATGATACGGCCTGAATGGCCTCGCACCAGCTCTGCCGCATCGGGATTGCGCTTCTGCGGCATGATCGAGCTGCCTGTCGACCATTGGTCGGGCAATGCAACAAACCCGAAAGGCTGACTGGCCCAGATCACGATTTCTTCGGCCATGCGCGAAAGGTGAAGCGCACACTGGCTCGCCGCCATCAGATAGTCGAGCGCAAAGTCGCGGTCGGAGACGCTGTCGAGCGAATTTGCCGTCGGACCGTCGAATCCTAGCGCAGCTGCCGTCTGGAAGCGATCGATTGGAAAGCCGGTCCCGGCCAGCGCTGCGCTTCCCAATGGGCACTCGTTGAGACGCTTCCTGGCATCGGAAAAGCGCGAAGCATCGCGACGAATCATCTCCTGCCACGCCATCAGATGATGGCCAAGCGTCACCGGCTGGGCGCTCTGAAGATGGGTGAAGCCCGGCATGACGTCGTCTGCATGGTCTTCTGCACGGGCAATGATTGCCAAGCGCAGCGCCTTCAGCCCCATGTCTACAGCGTCGATCGCGCCGCGAACCCACAGTTTGAAGTCTGTTGCTACCTGATCGTTGCGTGACCGGGCGGTGTGCAGCCTTCCAGCTACCAACCCAATCTTCTCGGCGAGTCGCGTTTCGGTGACCATATGAATGTCTTCAAGCGCAAGATCTTCGGGTACACCGTCGCGCGCGTAGTCGGCCGCGACGGCGTCGAGCCCGGCACTGATCGCTTGCTGATCTCCTGTTGAAAGAATCCCGGTCGTCCCCAGCATTTCGACATGCGCCTTTGACGCAGCGATGTCCTGCTGCCAAAGCCGCTTGTCGAACGGTATGGAAGCATTTATCTCGCGCATCACCGCCGATGGGCCTTCTGCAAAGCGCCCGCCCCACATCGAATTGGAGTTATCATTGCGACTGGAAATCTTGGGCCTCCTCGGGAGTTGCGCCGTGCTGTTGGCCGGGTGCGATAAGCAATCTACCCCCGCACCGCAACCCAAAGCCACGGAAGTATCGATCGCTGTCGAGCCGGAGCAGGCGGGCACGCTCGATATTTCCCATCGCGGTGCGACGATGCCTGCTGTAGTGTTTGAGGATCCCAACGGCGCGAAATTCCGCCTTTCAGATCTGCGCGGCAAACCGGTGCTGGTCAATCTCTGGGCCACTTGGTGCGGACCGTGTGTCGCAGAAATGCCAACGCTCGATACGCTTGCCGGGCGAGAATCCCAACGACTTCAGGTGATTGTTGTGAGTCAGGATAATAGTCGCGCTTTGGTTGATGGCTGGTGGGCAAAGCGCAGTTTCAAGCGGTTGAAGCCCTATCTCGATTCAAAGAACGATCTCGGCTTTGCCTTTGACACAGGTGTGTTGCCGACAACGGTGCTCTATGATGCTGCGGGCAAGGAAGTCTGGCGGGTGGTCGGCGGAATGAATTGGGATGGCCCGCGCGCCAACACGTTGCTTGCCGAGGCTTTGGGAACTCAGGGCTAGATGCGCGGCGCTATGCGAGTTTTGCCGCCAGCTCCGCCTTTGCAACATTGAATTCAGCTTCGAGCCGGTCGACGCGATCCGCGACGCTTTCGACCACCGTGACTGCACCAACGCCCTGACCAGATCCCCAAATGTCCTTCCAGGCCTTGACCTTGGTGTTCCCGCCAGAGCCGAAGTTCATTGTCTTGAGATCGCCTTCGGGCAGATTGTCTGGATCAAGCCCTGCGCGTTCGATTGAACCGCGCAGATAGTTGCCATGGACCCCTGTGAAAAGGCTGGAATAGACAATGTCCGACGCACGGCCTTCCACAATTCCTTGCTTGTAGGCGGGATCGGCATTGGCTTCCTTTGTCGCGACCCAGGGCGAGCCGATATAGGCAAGGTCCGCGCCTGCAGCGAGCGCCGCCAACACCGAGCGGCCCGTTGCGATCGCACCCGAAAGGGCAATCGGGCCATCGAACCATTCGCGCAATTCTGACACAAAGGCGAACGGAGAGAGAGTGCCGGCATGGCCCCCGGCACCGGCAGCAACCGGGATCAATCCATCGGCCCCTTTTTCAATAGCCTTGCGCGCGAAGCGATCATTGATGACATCATGGAGCGAGATTCCTCCCCAGGCATGAACCGCCTGATTGAGATCTTCGCGGGCGCCCAGCGATGTAATCGTAATGGGAACCTGCCATTTGGCACAGGTCGAGACATCGGCATCAAGCCGGTCGTTCGATTTGTGAACGATCTGGTTGACTGCATAAGGCGCAGCAGGGCGGTCGGGATTGTCCCGGTTCCACGCTGAAAGCTCTTCTGTAATTTGATGCAGCCATTCGTCGAGCAGCGTTTGTGGCCGCGCATTGAGCGCCGGAAACGACCCGACAATTCCCGCCTTGCATTGGGCAATCACCAGTTCGGGGCCAGAAACGATAAAGAGGGGGGAGCCAATGACCGGAAGGCGAAGGCGATCGAACAGCGGAGAAGGGAGTGTCATAGGCGGGTTTCATAGCGAAACGTATTAGGGTGTCCAGACCCTAACGGGTACGGCGATAGACCATCGTTCGTCCGGGCGGAAAATCCACTTCAGCCATTGCTTCAAACCCAAGCTTGGCCGCAACGCGTTGTGAAGCGCCATTGCCTGGATCGATAATGCAACGGATTTCCGAGCTCTCGAGCGTTTCGTCAGCCCATGCGAGTACTGCGGCCATCGCTTCGGTAGCGAGGCCGCGCCCCCAGGCGGCGGGCACAAAAGCCCAGCCAGCTTCTGGATAGCCTGTCAATTCTGACAGGCCCCGTTCAAAGCGCGCCAGACCGCCATTTCCGAGAAACACGCCGCTCTGTCGGTCAATGAAACTCCAATAGCCATAGCCCAAAAGCGGCCAGAGCCCGATTCCTTGCAGGAACTTGCCCCAGCTTTCGGTGCGCGTGCGTGGTTGTCCACCGATGAAGGCGGTCATGCGCGGATCAGCCCAGGCGGCAGCATAGGCCTCCCAATCGTCGAGAGAGAGGGGGCGCAGCATAAGGCGTTCTGTCTGCAGGACCGGCGCGTTCACGCCCTATCCTTTGCACGGCTGCTCCAATAGGAAAATGTCTTGCTTTGGATTTTGGACAAAAAGACCTGTGCCTCGGGGCCAGTCCATTGACCTGCATAATCACGCCGCCCGACCCACCAACCCTGTCCGGGCAGGCCATCGCCTTCGCGGACGACAAGCGCGGCAAGTTCCGGTTCGCCGCGGGAGAATCCACGCCTGTCGACCTCGTCCAGAACTTTGCACAGTGCGCGCATCTTGGGGCGTGTGAATCGATATCCAAGGATCAGGAGAAGTTCGGAATAGCTGACCGCCTTTTCGTTCGCAGCCGATTCTTGAAGAAGCCGCTCGATCAGATCGACATCAAACAGCGGCGCTCCAGCCAAAACGGGTTCATCAAAAAACTCATCGATCATGATGCCAGTCTAAAGATTGGCGTTGGATCAGAAAAGCCTTTCAGGCTGCGAGCGCCTGCGGCATCCGTGCAGCTTCATATTCGCTTTCGACCATGTTGATCAGGTTCCGGTCATCATGATTCCACGGATGGAAGCCGGGCAGGAAGAATGTGGCCCAGGGAAGGATCAGCTTGCGGATCGCGCCGGGGCCGCCGAACAGAAACCACAATGTCCCCAGATGCGCCTTTGCGCCCGTGATTCCGTCCTGCTTGAGCAACGTGATCACGCCTTTATAACGGTTGATCCAGAAATTTCGCGTCACGAGCAGCATCATGATGCTCTTCACTTTCCAGCGTTTCCATCGCGTCCAGTCACGCGTCGCGTAGAGCCAGGTGTCGTAAGCAACGCCCTTATGCTCAATCTCTTCCATCGCATGCCATTTCCACAGGGCGACCTGTTCCGGATCTGCACCGGTCCAGATCTTTTTGTCGGTGATCATCTTGGTGGCCATGATCGCCGTATAATGTTCAAGCGCCATGGTGACAGCGAGGTTCAATATCTGCGGGCGATTCTTGGTCAATTCGAGCGATTCGACCACTTTCCGCTCAAGCCCGCTGATATCATAGCCCGCATCCGCGACGCGCTTGTTGAAAGACACATGTTCTCGGCTGTGCATGACTTCCTGCTGGATGAAGGCACGAATCTCGCGCTCCAGTTTTTCCGGGGCACCATCACGGAACGCTTTCACTGATTCTATAAAAAACGCTTCACCTCGTGGGAATGTGATAGAGAGCGCATTATAGAAAGCCGTTGCAATCGGATCCCCACCAAGCCACCAGCGATCCTGTGGCGCGTTGCGGCCAAAACGACGGTCACGAGGGGTTATCGTCAGGTCAGCAGGCGTCTTGAGTGCAACGGCAGTCATGCGTAGATCTCCTTACACCTGTGTCAATAGGACTTACTAACATAGATGTCAATAATTCGTAAACGCTTCACACCGGAAGAAAGTCGGGCCACCGCTTTGGAAGCGGCGCGCGCGCTTCTTATTGAAAACGGGCCACAGGCTGTGACCTTGAAGGCGGTTGCGTCGCGGATGGGGCGGACCCATGCCAACCTGCTTCATCATTTCGGTTCGGCGGCCGAGTTGCAGGGCGCGCTGGCTGGAAGCCTTGCTGAACAGGTTTGTGCGACGATTGCCGGTGTCGTGTTGAAGGCGCGGCGCGGCGAAGCTGATTCGCGCGTGATCGTGGATATGACCTTTGATGCGTTCGATCAGCAAGGCGCAGGCGCCCTGTGCACCTGGATGATCATGTCCGGCAATGTCGATGCGCTCAATCCCATCCTCGATTCGATCCACAAATTGATGGATCAATTAAGCGAGGGAAATGTGGATGGGATGATGCACGAGGACACGCTGACTCTTGTCTTGCTGGCGATGGGCGATGCATTAATGGGCGCGCCGATGGCCAAGGCACTCAACCTCCCGCGTGAGGCCGCACGAGACATTGCGCACAAGATCCTGATGGCTTCGCCTGGTGTCCAGGCCCGGATGGCAGCGCACCAGTTGGGCTGACGCGACACGCGTTTCCAATATCGGATAAATATGGCTAAGGGGCGCGCATGCATTTCCTTGACCAAGCGAAGATTTTTGTACGTTCCGGCGCGGGTGGCCCCGGCGCTGTCAGCTTTCGGCGCGAGAAATTTGTTGAATATGGCGGCCCCGACGGTGGCAATGGGGGCAAGGGTGGAGACATTATTTTCGAAGCGGTGGCCGGCCTCAACACGCTGATCGATTTCCGTTACACCCAACATTTCCGCGCACCGCGTGGCGTTGGCGGCGCGGGTCGCAACCGCACGGGAGCAGGTGGCGACGATCTTCTGATCAAGGTCCCGGTGGGCACACAGATCCTGTCCGACGACAAGGAACATGTGCTTGCGGACTTCACCACAGTCGGTGAACGCAAGGTCTTCCTGCGCGGTGGCGATGGCGGGCGCGGGAACATGTCCTACAAGACTTCGACCAACCGTGCACCGCGCCAGCACGGCACTGGCTGGCCTGGGGAGGAAATGTACGTCTGGCTGCGGCTCAAGTTGCTGGCCGATGCCGGGCTGCTCGGCCTGCCCAATGCGGGCAAATCGACCTTTATCAATGCCGTCACCAACGCCAAGGCCAAGGTTGGGGACTATCCCTTCACCACCTTGCGTCCCCAGCTTGGCGTCGTCAGCCATCGCGGCGGCGAATTCGTGATTGCCGATATTCCCGGTCTGATCGAAGGTGCCGCTGAAGGCGCCGGGGTCGGTGATCGCTTTCTTGGCCATATCGAACGCTGTAAGGTCTTGCTCCATCTGGTCGATGCTACCGGCGATGACCCGGTCGGTGCCTGGCGCATCGTGCGCGGCGAACTGGACGCCTATGGCAGCGGGTTGATCGACAAGACCGAGGTGATCGGTCTGAATAAGGTCGATGCGCTCGATCCGGCAGAAGTCAAAAAGCTCGCGGCAAAACTCAAGCGCGCCTCGAAAGCTGAAATCTTTCCAATGTCTGGGGCCAGTGGGGAAGGCATTGAGGCCGTGCTCGACCGGTTGGCGGATGCCATTGGCATGAAGGCAACCGCGCCGGAAGCGTTAGCCAAGGATGAAAAACCTTGGTCTCCCGTCTAGCCAACATGCCGCGCGGACTTTTGACCTTTCTCCGGATCACCGATTTGGGCATGCTTGGATATTGGGCGGTCAGCTTTGCCGCAATTGTCGGCGTCGTCAGGCTACCGGCCGCGACAATGTATGCAGGCTATGGCACTCCAGTCGTGGACGCCTGGAACTGGTCGTTCGCCCCGTTGGCCATTGCATTCTGGACACTGCTGAAATCATTCGACCCAACCTGGTGGGTTCCAAACCTGATCCTGTTGCTGGCGCCTCTGGTCTGGCTGCCGCGGCTGGAGTCGGATTCGAATTCGTGAATTCCCCAACCTCCCTTGCTCCACACAAATATCCCCGCCTTGTCGTCAAGGTCGGATCGGCGTTGCTGGTCGACGCGGATGGCAATGTCGGTCGCGCTTGGCTTGAGACGCTCGTCGCCGACATTGCAGCGTGGATCGCCAACGGCCAGCAGATTGTGATCGTCTCGTCGGGTGCGATTGCGCTTGGCGCCCGGCGACTGAAGCTGCCCAAAGGTGGCCGCGCCAGCCTTGAGGATGCGCAGGCCGCCGCTGCGACAGGCCAGATCGCGCTCTCTCAATGCTGGGCAGAACTGCTAGGCGCGCATGGGCTTACAGCAGCACAGATGCTCGTTACCCTTGACGATCTGGAGGATCGCCGTCGATACCTGAACGCATCCGCTACGCTCAACCGGCTGATTGGACTGGGTGTTGTGCCCGTCATCAACGAGAATGATTCGGTGGCGACTGCGGAAATCAGGTTTGGCGACAATGACCGGCTTGCGGCGCGCATTGCCCAGGCGGCCGGAGCACAAGGCGTTGTGCTGCTGTCTGATGTCGACGGGCTCTATACTGCCGATCCGACACGGGACACCAAGGCAGAACGGCTGGATCGCATCGAAAAGATCGACAATAGAATTATCGCGATGGCCGGAATCGGTACCTCTTCGGGTATGGGTTCGGGCGGTATGGCCTCCAAGATAGAAGCCGCGCAGATCGCGGGTAGTGCCGGCGTGGATCTTGTCATTGTTTCGGGTCAGCACGATCACCCACTGGTTCGCCTTGCAAAGGGCGGATGTGGCACGGTCTTTGTCGCCGATCGAGCAACGCGGGCGAAAAAAGCGTGGTTGGCGGGGCGTCTGACCGTCAAGGGTGCGGTTCATGTCGATGCCGGAGCTGTAAAGGCGCTGAAGAGCGGCGCGAGCCTGCTGCCGGCTGGTGCCAAATCGATTGAGGGCAGGTTTGAACGCGGCGACGTCTTGGCGATTGTCGGGCCTGACGGCACAACCATCGCCCGGGGACTGGCGGAATATGACAGCGAAGACGCGCTTCGCATTGCTGGCAAGAGGAGCGACGCCTTGGCCACGATTCTTGGCTATGCACCGCGCGCTGCGCTGATCCATCGCGACCATATGGTGATGCTGTGAGCGATATCACCCTCGCAATTACAGGCGGAACCGGCTTTGTCGGCAAGACCCTCATTCGGCTGGCCACGGCACAAGGCTTGCGCGTTCGCGCTCTCACGCGCTCGCCCCAATCGCCACAAGACGGTGTCGAGTGGATCGCTGGTGCGCTCGACCAACCTGACGCGTTGCAGACATTGATGTGCGGAAGCGACGCTGCAATCCATGTCGCAGGCGTCGTGAATGCATCTGACCGGGCTGGATTTGAGGCAGGCAATGTCGGCGGAACACTTGCGACTGTTGAAGCCGCGCATAGCGAAGGTATCCAGCGCTTCATCCACGTGTCTTCACTCTCGGCACGCGAACCCGGCCTGTCCAGCTATGGCTGGTCAAAGGCACGAGCCGAATTGATCGTCCAGGCGAGCGGGCTCGATTGGACGATCGTTCGCCCGCCCGCAATTTTCGGTCCCGGCGATCGCGAGATGCTAGACCTTTTCCGCATGTCGCGCCGCGGCTTTATCTTGCTCCCGCCGGAAGGAAAAATTTCTGTCGTCGAAGTAAGCGATCTTGTGCGGCTTCTTCTTGCAATACTTCCAAATGCCGAGACGCGGGCCCAAATTTACGAAGCCGATGATGGCAAGGACGGTGGCTGGAGCCACACCGGTTTCGGACGGGCCATTGGCTGGGCCGTCGGGCGCAGGGTGACGACAATTTCTGCGCCCGCGCCTGCACTGAATATTGCCGCATGGCTGGACAGGCAGATTCGCGGTTCGGGTGCAAAGCTGACTGCGGACCGGGTGAATTATTTTTGCCATCCTGATTGGGTTATTGACCCGAGCAGGCGTCCGCCGTCCACACTCTGGCAACCGCAAGTGAGCACACATGACGGGCTGAAGGAAACGGCGCGGGCTTATGTCGAGGCTGGCTGGCTCAAGCCTTAGGCCTCAATCCAAAAGCATCCTGTTCTACCGCAGGAGCTTGTGGCCGCTGAGCGAGTCCCATTCCCACGCGGCGGTAAAAGCCAGCGCTCCTGTTGTGGCAAGGCCGACGGTCAAACGATCCCAGTCGAACCAAAAGGAAGCCGCAGCGATCAACAACAAAATTATCATGCCAATATGGTGTGACAGTGGCGGCCATTTCATTTCTGAGGTC
>JANLST010000078.1:0-3046 GCA_031362505.1 Sphingomonadales bacterium | reverse complement strand
CTTTCAACGTGAATTCGCTGCCGGGGATTTCGCATATCTGGCCATCGACCCATTCGATGCGAATGCATTCGAGGCCATCAACGATGCCGTTGGTGCCAACGACGCGTTTGGTGAGGATCGACCAGTCCCGGCTGCAACCTTCTTCATGGCTTGACGATGTCCGAAGCTTCATCGGCCAGTCCGGCCAGACCAGCGACTTGTTTTCCTTCTCTGGAGGTTTGGGCATGATCTCGATCTGCGTGACAGATGCCGCGCCCTGTCGGTTCGATGTGCCGACGCAGTCGGATCCGGTATCGCCTCCGCCGATGACAATGACGTGTTTTCCGGTTGCCGTTAACGTGCCACGCGGCGCGGCGCGCAATTCATCATCGCCCGCGTTTCTCTTGTTCTGCTGGGTAAGAAACTCCATCGCAAGACGCACACCCGGCATTTCGTAACCTGGAATATCGAGCGTCCGCGGCGTTTCTGCACCACCAGACATAACAATTGCGTCGAAGTTTTCGCGCAACGATTCGACAGAGACGTTGACGCCAACTTCAGTACTTGTGCGAAATTCGACCCCCTCTGCTTCCATCTGCACAAGTCGGCGGTTGATCAGATGTTTTTCCATCTTGAAATCTGGAATGCCATAACGGAGCAACCCGCCCATGCGATCGGCTTTTTCGAATAATGTGACGCTGTGGCCTACCCGCGCCAATTGCTGCGCGCACGCCATTCCTGCTGGCCCTGAGCCGACGACGGCGACAGACTTGCCGGTCTTGTGTGACGGCAGTTGCGGCGTAATCCAGCCTTCCGTCCATCCGCGATCGACGATGGCGCATTCGATCGATTTGATCGTGACCGGCGAATCATCGATATTGAGCGTGCAGCTTGCTTCGCACGGTGCCGGACAAATACGGCCTGTGAATTCGGGAAAATTGTTAGTCGAATGTAGCATTTCCAGCGCATTCTTCCAGTCACCCTCATAAACCAGATTGTTCCAGTCCGGGATGATATTGTTCACCGGACAGCCGGTGTGGCAATACGGAATTCCGCAACTCATGCAGCGCGATGCCTGGTCGCGCAGTGTCTGCTCGGGCAATGGAACGATAAACTCACGGTAGTGCGTCAGCCGCTCTTTGGCATCGCCATAGCTGCTGTCCTTGCGGTCGAGTTCAAGAAAGCCTGTTGCCTTGCCCACAATCTACTCCAGAAATTCGGTTATTCAGCCGCGACCGAAGCGGCGGCGATGCGTTCGGCCTCAAGCTGCTTCAGTGCGCGCGTGTAATCACGCGGGATGATTTTGACGAAACGGGAAAGCGATCCATCCCAATCATCGAGAATGGCCCGTGCCCGCTTGCTGCCTGTGTACAGATGATGACGTTCCAGCATGATGCGCAGGCGTTCGGCACTATGCCGGAGCATATCGCCCATGCCAAAGTCATGCACGTCAATCGCGCGTTGAGTTGGCCGGCCTGTGCCTTCGTCTCCGTCGGCATCGGGCACGATGGGTTCGACATCGACCATCGCCATGTTGCAGCGTTCGCGAAAGCGCCCGTCCTCGTCATAGACATAGGCCACTCCGCCGGACATGCCCGCCGCGAAGTTGCGCCCCGTATTGCCAAGCACAACCACGACCCCGCCGGTCATATATTCGCAGCCATGATCACCGGTGCCTTCGACAACAGCAACTGCTCCGGAATTGCGCACGGCAAAGCGCTCACCCGCGACGCCATTGAAATAGGCTTCACCCGCAATCGCGCCATAAAGCACGGTATTGCCGACGATGATGTTCTCGGTCGGCTTGCGCTTTACATGGCCGGGTTGCTTGACGATGACACGGCCGCCCGACAATCCCTTGCCGACATAATCGTTGGCATCCCCGGTCAATTCAAGCGTGATGCCATGAGCAAGAAACGCCCCAAAGCTCTGCCCGGCAACGCCCGTGAAGGCGATCTGGATGGTATTGTTGGGAAGGCCCTCATGCCCGTATCGCCGCGCAACCTCACCCGACAGCATTGTGCCAACGGTTCGGTTCACATTTCTTATTTCATGTTCGAAGCGAACAGCCTCTCCTCGATCGAGCGCGGGTGCAGCAATGGATATCAGGTGCTGGTCCAAGGCCTTGTCGAGACAATGATTCTGCAGAACCGTTTGATGGAGCGGAGAACCGGCAGGGAGCGCGATTTGGTGGAGCAGTCTCGTCAGATCAACACCCTGCGCCTTCCAGTGATCGAGTGCCCGATGCATGTTGATCCGGTCGACCCGGCCAATCATCTCCTCGATCGTGCGAAAGCCCATATCCGCCATGATCTGCCGCAATTCCTCAGCGACGAAAAAGAAATAATTGATCACATGTTCGGGCTGGCCGGTGAACCGCTTGCGGAGAACCGGATCTTGCGTGGCCACGCCAACCGGACAGGTATTCAGATGGCATTTGCGCATCATGATACAGCCGGCGGCAATCAGTGGCGCCGTCGCAAACCCGAATTCATCGGCGCCCAGCAGCGCGCCGATGGCAACGTCCCGCCCGGTGCGCAGCCCGCCATCGACCTGAACGGCAATGCGCGAACGCAAGCCATTGAGCAGCAATGTCTGCTGGGTTTCGGCAAGGCCGATCTCCCATGGCGATCCGGCGTGCGTCAATGACGTAAGCGGAGATGCGCCCGTCCCGCCCTCATAACCCGAAATCGTGACATGATCGGCGCGCGCCTTGGCCACGCCAGCGGCAACCGTGCCCACGCCGACTTCGGACACGAGCTTCACAGAAATCCGCGCACCCGTATTGACATTCTTCAGGTCGTGAATGAGCTGCGCCAGATCCTCGATCGAATAAATGTCATGATGTGGCGGTGGTGAAATCAACCCGACCCCCGGTGTGGAATGGCGGACACGTGCAATGTTCTTGTCCACCTTGTCACCGGGAAGCTGCCCGCCCTCGCCTGGCTTTGCACCTTGCGCCATCTTGATCTGGATATCGTCGGCATTGACCAGATATTCCGTGGTGACACCGAACCGGCCGGAGGCGACCTGCTTGATGGCGGAGCGCATGGAATCACCGTTCGCC
>JANLST010000086.1:0-3182 GCA_031362505.1 Sphingomonadales bacterium | reverse complement strand
GGCCATGGCATGCAAGAATCTCCAGTTGGGACATCAGGAATTCTGGGCCTCAATTATCATGAGGGTCACATCGTCGTTACGCAGCTGTTTGCTTTCACGCAACTTCTGGGTGAGTCGCGCAAACTCTTCATCATCTGCGATGGCTTGCAAATCTTTCCAGGGGGGTTCGTCATTCTCGATCTGTTTCATAAAGCACTCGGCTAAGGCATCAGTCATCAAGAAAATGGTATCGTCGGAAAGGAGCTTGCCCCGTACACGAACGCGGCGAGTGCGGGGTTGCTCCTTATTTCGGCGGCGCGATCCCAAGAGGGATGGTCGATTGCCGAAATCACGCGAATGTCGTTGCGGAAACGCCCGAAGCAAGCGATGGTCGCGGACGTGAAAAAGGCAGCTATCGCCAACCGATGTGGCGAGCCATCGGCGGCCTTTGAACGTGATGCCCAGCAAGGCTGCGTAAGCCCCCTCATGAAACTTCGCTTCCGCATACCAAGGCAGTTCACGCTGTTGCACCAGGTCGCGCCAATGGTCGCGGGCAGCCACCAACCAAACCGACCAGGCGCCGCCCGAATGAACATATGCATTGACCACAAGCTTGGCCCAAACGTCCGCGAAAGCGCTTTCGGAGGCGCCGTCCGCAATGGCGAAACGCACCTTCTCCAGATCGCCCGCGAAGGCGTCCTCGTATTCAGCCAGTGTATTGCCTGCTTTGGGGACATGAAAAGTCCGCCAGGTTAAGGGGAAAATATCGTTCATGGTGACCGAACCGTTTGAACGGCGCGGGTGCCGATGTCGAGGAATCGTATCACGGAAACCAAGTCAGCGTTGAAAACGAAGCCGCGGGTATTCTCGTTGGTGCGGAAACCGTCCCCTTGAGCAGCATCACGCAGTTTCGGCGGCAGCACGCTTGACATTCGGAATAGCAGCAGTGCGTCGGGGTCAAGTAACTCGCTTTCGGCGGAAGGGAATTCGATTGGACGAGTCATTTGCGATGATAGGTGGGCATTGAAGAGAAGCACGTTGCCGTCACTGGTCGTCAGATTTCGCAGCTTGGCAGCATGCAATTCCGGTTTGCCATCAGTGGCCTTGCCATCGCTGATGTTGATAACCAGCGGTGGAAAAGCGCCGGGAAACCGGCCGATAAACTCTTCAACGGCTGTTGTGGCTTCCGCAATGGCCTGACACATCGGCGTGCGACCGCCAGCGATTGGTTCAAACCAGATCGGGAATTTGAATTTCTGTTCGACTAGTCCGCCAGCGCCGTCATCGATCTTACGAGCTCGTTGTTCCACCTTGAGCGGGTTGTGGGCGATGAGACTAATTGGCACAAGTTTCTGACCCGTCAGCTTACCGCCTAGCGCCCAGACGACACGCCCGCCGTAACCGATGACGCCAACATGGAAGTAGTCTCGGATGCCGTCGCCTTTGGCGCACTTCAACACGAGATTTTGCAAGAGACGATTGATGCCTTCGGCGACGCCTTCGGCCTTCGGTTTTTCCGGCTGAGCGCCAAACGGTTCAGCCATCGAGCTTGACTGATCGATGAGAAATATGATTGAAGTGGGATTGCTTCGGCTCAACTCTGCAGTGTAAGGCATGATACGCCTTTGCGAGTACTTCGAATGGGACAAGGCTGAACGCCTTTCCACATGGTATAACTGTCCGTGCCACGATTTGCAACAAAAAAAGGATTCCTATCCAAGATTTCAAGATTTTGGGACCGAAAACTCGCCAGACATCAATGTGGCTGGGCCGTTGATCAATGAAAGGCGAATGAACGATGGAGTCGGATGCAGCCTGCTTGATTTTCATTCCTCAGCGCCGGCTCGGCTCGTGCAGGTACAACATCACCACGGACAAATCCGCCGGCGAGATGCCGCTGATGCGGCTTGCCTGACCGAGACTCGCCGGACGGATGGCGTTCAGCTTTACCTTCGCTTCGTGATGGCGTGGTAGATCGAACATCAACCTGCTTGATAGACTATGTTGCTTGCTATGACGCCATTCCGGCGCGCTTGACGGTGCCACAGCATTAGCAGGATAAAACCGCCAGCGAGGCCGGCGACGATGTGCTTCAGCGTGTGGCCGCTTACGAAGCCCGCGCCGGTGTAGACTTGCGTGTCAAAGGTTTCCAGCGCGAACGAATGCTTCGGCCATGGCCCCGGAACAACAACTAGGCGCTCCCATTCCTCAATAAAAGGCGCATGTCGCGGACTCAGAGACGGAAGTTTGAAGATCAGGTGGTTCTTGGGCAAGGCATCGCCGCCAATTGCAAAAGCCGGCAGCAAAAGGGCGAATCCAAGAGAAACCGTTACGGCCCTAAGAATCCACATCGTCAAGTATTTGGACCGTTTAACGTGCATTGAGAGTCCTCGTTTCGTCAGAGTCGTAGTCGTCGGAGAGACCGCCATCCACATTCAGGTATCCTAACTTTTTTAGACAGGCGCCAAGGTTAAAGCCATCGTGCATTATTGTAAAGCTATCCTTGAGGTATTTCCCTTGGTTACCCCTCTCGTTCCAATGGAAGAGGCCTACCGCATGGCCTAGTTCGTGTGCCACGACATGGCGTACGACATCGTTTTGATTTTCAAATAGCGACATCATGGCATCAACCGTATCGGCAGCTCAATCGCGATATTTTTGATCCGTGGAGCGAAGCAAGTAGAATACCCGCGCATCAGGATTGGACATGCCAGCTGCCTTCTGCAGAGATTTTTCGGACTTGCCCAAATCGTACTGGAGGTAACATTCCGTCAATGCGTAGGCGTCTCGTAATGGACCCTTAGCTAGTTGCTCTCCGGTGTCCTTGGTTTCAACCAACAATTCGGCCAGCGCATCGGTTCTTGACGCCTTATCCAGCGGTGTTGCAAGCATTCTCGCGTGAATGCTCGTTAAGTGAAATGAGGCGCGCCTGCCATGCAATGGCTCAGCTTTAAACTGCTTTTGCTTCAGAAGCTCCTCCAACATCACACGTTTTGAGGTTAGCATTGTGGGCGATTCACCTTGCAATTTCCGCCAGTCCAGTAGGAGGTTGCTAATTGATTCGGGTGTGACCGGCATTCCCAATCTGAACTTGTTTAACCTGGTTAATGTAGAGGGCCTAGGGGACGGATTTCTGGTAAAATACGGATGTTTTGGCAACTTCTCCGACGAGTCGCCGTGGAGCATCGATTGCTTTTCCTCGT
>JANLST010000061.1:0-15726 GCA_031362505.1 Sphingomonadales bacterium | reverse complement strand
CGACACCGTCTGCGATGAAACAGCAAAACCGAGCCGCTCCTGACCAATCGAACGATGTGCCATCCGTCCCTCCTGATCCCAGAAAGGTTTATAGAATCAGATAATTAGGCCGCCGTCCAGAACTGCCCGCGCACAGGTCTCATTAGTTCCAGTTGAGTAGCATTGTCAGCCATCGAGAAATAAAGTTTCCTAGTAGGAATTTTCGGATTACAATTGCTATTTGATAGCTTAAACCGAGCGAAGACGCGGCTTAGAAAAGCGAATGCATGGGCCCATTCGATGAAATGCTGTTCAATGATGGGTCTTCCAAAATTTGCCTGATCATCGAACATTCTAAAATGCGATGCTACAACCTAATGCAACTATGTCGCCGCTGACGCGCATAGGGATGCTTGGTCAAATGCATTGCGCCTAAATCTTGCGGAGCGCGGATGGCGGGAGGCCGAAGTGCCCTCGAAATCGGCGAGAGAAATGGGCGGCGCTAGCAAAGCCGCAGTCGAGCGCGATATCGATTATGCTGATATCAGTAGTCCGCAGACGATGGGCGGCAGCGTCGAGCCGGATCGATATGGCTGTTTCGGAAATGCTCTGCCCGACATGAGTGGCAAACAGGCGCTCCAGCTGACGCAGCGAGCGGCCCGTCGCTTTTGCAATCACCGTTCGTTTAGGTGGCTGATCGATTTGGCCTTCTAGAATCTGTAAGGCACAAAGCACTGCGCTGTTCGTAGTGCCATATCGCTCGGACAAGCTGAGACGCTGCGGCGCCGCAGCAGCGCGCGGCGCAGCACGGATGAACCATTCGCCAACGCGGCGTGCCAGATCCTCGCCATGATCACGAGCGATGAGCGCCAGCGCCAGATCCATCCCCGCCGAGCCGCCCGCGCACGTAATTATGGGACCATCGATGACGTAGAGCCCGCTTTCAAGGTGGATATCGGGATATTCCTCTAGCAAGGCCGGGCGATGTTCCCAATGGATCGTCGCGCGCCGGTCCTTCAGCAAGCCGGCCCGCGCCATAATGTAGGGTCCGCCAGATACGCCTGCGATTGCGACACCAGTGCGGGCCAGCAGGCGCAACCAAGCGAGCGTCGCAGGATCTGCAAACTGGCGCGGATCTCCGCCGGCAAATACAAAGAGTAGGCTGCAATTAAGCCTGTGACCAACCTGAGCATCGGCAACGATGCGAGCTCCGTTTGACGCTTCTACGGCCGTTCCAGTTGGTGAAATATGCACCCAATCATATAGTTGCCGCCCGGCTAGACCATTGGCTCCGCGAAAGGCCTCGACCAACGCTGCATAGCCCATCAGCGCGAATCCGGGGATCAAAAGAAATCCGAGCCGTATTGGCGATATAGTGGTTATGTCACTTTCAGACATGAATGCATCGTACGCAGACAAGTCACCTATTCGCAAGTAGCATAAGTTTCGTCTCAGGAATCTGATCTTGCGAAAGGCAAGCCGTGCGCTACTCGTTTCTACAACTCGCACGACAAGCGCTGGGTCAGCACCGCAGTTGGAGTCGTGCTTGGCGCGATGTTAGTCCGCGCGATGGCTACGACATTGTTATTGTGGGCGGCGGCGGACACGGACTGGCGACTGCCTACTACCTTGCGAAGCAGTATGGGTTGACCAATGTTGCAATTGTCGAGCGCGGCTGGATTGGTGGCGGCAATGCGGGCCGCAATACCACGATCATTCGTTCCAATTATGCACTGCCGGGCAATGAACCATTTTACGAATGGTCCATGAAACTCTGGGAGGATCTGGAGCAAGAGCTCAACTATAACGCGATGGTCAGTCAGCGCGGAGTCCTCAATCTTTTCCACTCCGATGCTCAGCGTGACAGTTTTGCGCGGCGAGGCAATGCAATGCGATTGCATGGCGTGGACAGTGAACTGCTCGGCAGCGCGGCGGTTCGGCGCATGGCGCCATTCCTCGATTTCGACAATGCACGTTTTCCTGTGCAGGGCGGCTTGCTCCAGCCGCGCGGCGGCACGGCGCGGCATGATGCCGTGAATTGGGGATATGCCCGCGCAGCCAGCGCTTTGGGTGTGGATATCATTCAGAATTGCGAGGTTACGGGCTTTCTAAGCGATGCCAGCGGCGCAATCACCGGTGTGGAAACCTCACGCGGTCGCATTCATGCGGGGCGGGTTGGGCTTGCAGTGGCAGGGATGAGCAGTCAGGTCGCAGCATTGGCTGGCCTAAGGCTGCCAATCGAGAGTCATGTCTTGCAGGCATTTGTGTCCGAGGGGCTCAAGCCGATCATTCCTGGCGTCATCACCTTTGGGGCCGGCCATTTTTACGTAAGCCAGTCGGACAAGGGTGGTTTGGTTTTTGGCGGCGATATCGACGGCTACAATTCCTATGCGCAGCGCGGCAATCTCCCGGTGGTCGAGGATGTCTGCGAGGGCGGTATGGCGCTGATGCCCATGATCGGTCGGGCGAGACTGCTGCGCAGCTGGGGCGGGGTCGTAGATATGAGCATGGATGGCTCGCCGATTATTGATCATGCGCCGATTGCCGGCCTCTATCTTAACGCGGGTTGGTGCTATGGCGGCTTCAAGGCGACGCCTGCTTCAGGTTACTGCTTTGCGCACCTGCTGGCACGCGATGAGACGCATGAGACCGCGCGTACATATCGCCTCGATCGGTTCCGAACCGGCCATTTGATCGATGAAAAGGGCGTTGGTGCCCAACCCAACCTACACTGAGGAGCGGAGAGTATGCGTGTCCCATGCCCATTTTGTGGCAGCCGCGATTCCCGGGAATTTGTGGTGCGAGGCGACGCCAGTCCGCAGCGGCCTAAAATCGACTCTGAAGATGCCATGTTCGAATATGTCTATCTGCGCGACAATCCGGCGGGCAATTTCGAGGAGCTTTGGTATCATGCTCAAGGGTGCCGCAACTGGATGCGGGTAATGCGCAATACTCGTACCCACCAGATACAGGACGCCTCCCTCGCTCAAACGGGTTGGAGTCATGAATGATCAGCCCTTCCGCTTGGCTCAAGGCGGTCTGATCGACCGGGCGCAGGCCTTGTCTTTTACCTTTGATGGCAAGGCCTATACTGGACATCAAGGAGACACGCTGGCCTCGGCACTGTTGGCCGCTGGCGTTCGCCTGTTTGGGCGAAGTTTTAAATACCACCGCCCGCGTGGGGTGCTGACCTCGGGCAGCGAGGAGCCCAATGCGCTGGTAACGTTGCGCTCCGGCGCGCGGGCGGAGCCCAATACGCGGGCAACCACGGTAGAATTGTTCCACGGCTTGGAAGCAAGTAGTCAGAACCGCTGGCCAAGCCTGCGGTTCGACCTGATGGCAGTGAACCAGCTGTTCTCGCCGCTGATTGTGGCTGGATTCTATTACAAGACTTTCATGTGGCCAGCCAAGGCATGGGAGAAAATCTATGAGCCAATTATCCGCCGGGCGGCGGGGCTCGGGGCCTTGTCAGGGTTCGAGGATCCCGACAGCTACGAGCATGATCATGCATTCTGCGACCTTCTTGTCGTAGGAGCTGGCCCGGCAGGATTGATCGCGGCGCTTGATGCGGCGCGTATGGGCCTCAGTGTCGTACTGGCTAATGAAGGACCCTTAGCAGGCGGGTTCTTGCTGTCCGAGCGACTAGGCATGGGTGGGCAATCCGGTGCGGATTGGGTCGCTGAAACTATTGCCGAACTCGTCAACTTTTCGAATTTCAAGTGGCTGCCCCGCACCACAGTTTTTGGTCGCTTCGATGATGGCGAGCATGGCGCGATTGAACAGGTGGCTGATCATTTGCCGACCCCTTTGGCCGGTCAACCGCGACAGCGACTTTGGAAGATTGTGGCGCGCAGAACGATTCTCGCTACCGGCGCCACCGAACGCCCAATTGTCTTTGAAGGTAATGACCGCCCTGGGGTTATGCTCGCCAGCGCGGTATCGACATATCTGAACCGCTATGGCGTTGCGCCGGGTTGCCGAGCGGTCGTTTATACCGTCAGCGACAGTGGTTGGCAGACTGCGCTTGATCTGCTGGCGGCCGGCGTAACTTTGGTCGCGGTGATCGATTCACGCGACCGAGCACCCGAGATGATGGCGACTGCAATCCGCGCCGCTGGCGTTCCAGTGCTGATGGGCGGCGAAGTGATTGCCGCCCGAGGTAGCCCTTTGCGCACTGTCACCGTCCGAGATGCAAGCGGGCGCGAGAATAAATTTGCCGCTGATCTTATGGCAGTTGCAGGTGGATGGAATCCGCAGGTGGCGCTTGCTGCGCATTTGGGACATCGGCCGATTTGGCGGGAGGATGTGTCAGCCTATACGCTCGGCGAAGTGCCAGCTGAACTTGCAGCTGCGGGGGCAGCCGATGGGGCGTTCTCCCTAGCCGGTGCAGTAAAGTCGGCCCGTCAGGCTGCGCAGGCTGCTATTGAGGGATTGGGCAAATCTTTTACCCCCGCGCCTTTGCCTGCGGTTGAGTATGTGCCCTGCGACGTCAGGCCAGTCTGGTCCAGCGGGCCTTGCAGATCCAAGGCCTTTGTCGACTACCAGCACGATGTAACTGCCAGTGATGTGACGCTGGCCGTGCTTGAAGGGTTTAGCAGCGTGGAGCATTTAAAGCGCTATACAACGCTTGGAATGGCGACGGATCAGGGACGCGTTGGTCAGGTCAATGGCCAAGGCCTGCTTGCCGCTGCGACGGGGCGAACTTTGGCGGAAACGGGCACAATCCGCGCGCGCCCTCCAGTGGTGCCAGTGGCCATTGGTGCCTTTGGCGGACACCATCGTGGCCGCAACTTCCGTCCTTTGCGTCAGACCGCTAGCCATCGCTGGGCACAGGACCAGGACGCAGTTTTTGTCGATGCGGGTCAGTGGAAACGCGCACAGTGGTACCCACAAGCTGGAGAGACACATTGGCGCCAGTCCGTCGATCGCGAGGTCATTGCCACCAGAAATGGTGTGGGCCTTTGTGATGTCTCTACGTTAGGCAAAATCGAACTCATCGGCGCTGATGTCGGCGTATTACTCGACCGGCTCTATATCAACACCTTCTCCAGCCTGCCGGTCGGGAAGGCGCGATATGGACTGATGCTGCGAGAGGACGGCATCGCGATGGACGACGGTACTGTCACACGATTTGCTGAAGATCGCTGGTTCATGACCACCACAACGGCCAATGCGGCGAGAGTGATGCAGCACATTGATTTTGCGAGGTCGGTGCTCTGGCCCGATCTTGACGTGAACGCGGTGTCGGTCACCGAGCAATGGACAATTTTCTCAATCGCTGGCCCCAGATCACGTGACCTTTTGCGCGTAGCACTGCCAGATGTGGATCTTTCAAACGAAGCTTTGCCTTACATGGGGGCAGCAAGCTTACGCTGGCAAGGTCAGGCAGCGCGACTCTGTCGGCTCTCCTTTTCGGGCGAACTGGCCTATGAGCTTTCTGTTCCGGCGGCGCTTGGCGAGGCGCTGGTTCGGCATCTCTTCATGAAGGGAACGGGTTTCGGCCTCACGCCTTATGGCACTGAGGCGCTTGGCGTAATGCGGATCGAAAAGGGACATCCGGCAGGAAACGAACTCAATGGCTGGACCACTTTTGCTGACCTCGGCCTTGCCCGCATGGCATCCAAAAAGAAGGACTATATCGGCCGACAGATGGCACAGCGCCCCGGTCTGATTGATCCTGCGCGCCCAAGACTGGTTGGCCTGATCCCTGCCGATGGCGTCTCTTCGATCTCGGCCGGCGCACACCTGCTGCGCCCGGGTGCCAAGCCGGTCGCGCAGCATGACGAGGGGTATGTGTCCTCATCATGCTTCTCGCCGACGTTGAGACATTCCATCGCTCTGGCATTTTTGGCGCAGGGCGCGGAGCGATATGGGCAGAAGTTGGTGATTCATGACCCTGTACGCGGTCCCGATGTGCTCGCCAGCGTCGTCGATCCTGTGTTCTTTGATCCGACAGGGGAGAGGCTTCGTGGCTGATATTGCCATCGTTGAACTCACTGGCTTCGGTTTAGCAACCATTGTCGCGCGAAAGGGTGTGGAAACACTGCAGATCGGCGAGGCGCTTGGAGTCGACATTACTGCTGGTCCACAATCCAGCGGGGGCGAAGGGTTGACCATGCTGGGCACCGGCCCCCGCCAATGGCTGGCCTATGCCGAAATCGGCGATACAGATTGGATTGAGACATTGAGCGACAGATTGGGCGGGCTTGGCGCCGCAATCGATCAATCCAGTGCCTATGTCCTATTCAACCTGACTGGCACCGATGCGCGCAGATTGTTGCAAAAAGGCCTATCAATCGATCTTGCACCTGCCGCCTTTCCGCCAGGCGCGGTGGCGGTCAGCGTGATCGCGCATATTGGCGTGATCGCGCACCATGTCGAACCGGACACTTTTCGTCTCGCCATATTTCGCAGCTTTGCTGAAAGCTTCCGACGCTGGCTTGATGCGGCAATAGCCGCACTTTGACTCTACAAGGACGCTTCAATGACCGAATTTGTGCTGACCCTTTCTTGCCCCAATCGGCCCGGCATCGTGGCTGCAATTTCCACTGCCATCTATCGACATCAAGGAAACATTATCGAAGCATCGCAGTTTGATGAATCGTCAGAGAATCGATTCTTCATGCGGTTGGTCTATCAGCTCGGGACGGTTTCGGATGAGGCCGAATTAGTGCGCGAAATGACGGAAATAGCCGACCGCTTCGCGATGACATGGAATTTGCGCCGGCGAGATCTCGCGCAGAAAGTCCTGCTGTTGGTCAGCAAGTTCGACCATTGCTTGGTCGACCTGCTGTATCGCTTGAAAATGGGCGAAATCGACATGGATGTCGTGGGCATCGTTTCTAATCACCCCCGTGAAGCGCTGGGGACGATTGATCTGGGCGACATGCCATTTCATCATCTTCCAGTGACCCGAAACACCAAGCCCGCGCAGGAAACCCGGATCCGCGAGATAGTTACTGAAACTGGCACCGAATTGGTGATTCTTGCGCGCTATATGCAGATTCTCTCAGACGAGATGGCCGGATGGTTGGCGGGGCGCTGCATCAATATCCACCACTCTTTCCTGCCCGGTTTCAAGGGAGCAAAACCTTATCATCAGGCCTATGACCGCGGGGTCAAGCTAATAGGCGCTACCGCCCATTATGTCACCGGCGACCTCGACGAAGGTCCCATTATCGAGCAGGATGTTGAACGCATTACCCATGCCGATCACCCGGAAGATCTTGTGCGAAAGGGCCGCGATATAGAGCGGCGTGTGTTGGCTCGCGCTGTCTGGCTCCATCTCGAGGGTCGCAGTCTTATGCATGGCAACAAGACTGTCGTTTTTAGAGATTGAGGCTTTCTGATTTCCTGGATCGATGGCGAGGATCCGATACGCTAAAGGCTGATGCGGTCCTGTGCTGATGATGCTAGTTGCGGGTTATCGGCTGCGGCGGCTCGGACCAGCCTCTAGACTTGAATTTCCGCTTTGGAACAAACTATAGCAGAGAGCAGGCTTTACATCGTAGGAGTGCCTGTGGCCGACCGTATGCTTGCAGCTGATGAGGCCATTGCAGAGACCGTTTCCGAGCAATTTCCTACCGGATCGGGTGCGCCTAGCAATGACCCAAGAGCATTGGAAAAGGCGTTGGGCACGCGGGTCAAGCAATTGCGGCGGCAGCAAGATCTGTCGGTCGCCGATCTTGCAAACGCTGCTGGGCTGTCGACTGGTATGCTTTCCAAAATTGAGAACGGGCAGATTTCGCCGTCGCTGACCTCTATTCATTCACTTGCTCAGGCGCTTAACGTGTCGATATCTTCCTTGTTCTCACTTGCTGATGATCGCCAGGATTGCTCATACGTGGCTGCCGGGCAGGGCGTGAAGATCGAACGCCGAGGGACGAAGTCTGGCCATATCTATCAATTGCTCGGCCATTTGATGAGCGGCGATCAGGTTATTGAGCCATATCTCATCACGCTGGCCGAGGATGCACTCCCCTATACCGGCTTCTCTCACGGTGGCACCGAGTTGATTTACATGATCGAGGGCGAGGTGACCTATCGCCATGGTGATCGAAGCTACAAGTTGACCCCAGGTGATACTATGCTTTTTGACAGCCAGGCCCAGCATGGCCCGGAAATCCTGGGGCCGGGAGTCAACCGCTATCTTTCGATTATCGCCTATACGCGCCAAAGTGACGGGCGGGCGGGCTAGCCGACCTCAAAATTTCTTTATAAGAAAAATAGTTTCTTCATGATTGACTTCATGTTGCGCCTCAGCCTATCCCGCGGCCAAGGCGTTCAGGAGATTCGCAATCATGTGTGGAATAGTGGGCCTATTTCTAAAGGAGCCTGACCTCGAGCCGCAACTCGGTCGTCTTCTTGCAGAAATGCTGGTGGTGATGACCAGTCGCGGCCCGGACAGTGCCGGCTTTGCTGTTTATGGCGACGGCGATGCAAACCATCTGAAAATCACGGTTCGCGGAGATCGACTGGACGAAGTTGCGACCGCGCTTGCAGGCGTTGCGCAGGCAAAGCGGCGAGACACGCATCTCATTCTCTCCTTTCCTCCTGACGCTGAGGAACAGGTGCGCGGGTGGCTGGCGCTTAATCGCAGCGACCTTGTGGTGACTGGCTCAGGCCGACGTATCGAACTCTACAAGGAGGTGGGGATGCCACGCCAAGTCGTTGATCGTTTTGGGCTGCCCACTATGGCCGGCACCCATGGCATCGGTCATACCCGTATGGCAACAGAAAGCGCTGTCACCACCGACGGCGCACATCCGTTTTCGACAGGGCTCGATCAATGTCTCGTGCACAATGGATCGTTATCCAACCATCGCTCGTTGCGCCGCAAACTTGAGCATGAAGGGCTAAGCTTTGCCACTGACAACGATAGCGAAGTGGCTGCAGGCTATATCAGCTGGCGTTTGCGAGAAGGCGACACTTTGACCGCTGCGCTGGAAGCGGGACTTGAAGATCTCGATGGCTTTTACACCTTCGTTATTGGCACAGAAAATGGCTTTGCGGTCATGCGCGATCCTATTTCGTGCAAGCCTGCCGTTATGGCCGAAACTGGAAGCTATGTGGCCTTTGGCTCGGAGTATCGGGCGTTGGTCGGCCTACCCGGGATTGAGCAAGCCCATGTTTTTGAACCAGAGCCAGCCCGTGCCTATGTCTGGGAACGCGACTGATGCCAACCATCGATCTGGCTAAAACTCCCAAGCGCGAATTGAATGCCGCGCTTCACGCCATTGCGCCCAATGCTGATGACATGCATTGGAGCATTCGTAATCCAGGGGGCCAACACGCCCTGGCAGTGGGTGTAAATGCGCCCATTACCATCGAGATTGATGGCCATGCCGGTTACTACTGCGCGGGTATGAATAGTCAGGCGACGGTCGTCGTGCACGGCAATGTGGGCGTGGGCGTTGCAGAAAATATGATGTCTGGGCGCGTGCATGTGCGGGGCGATGCCAGTCAGGCAGCAGGCGCCACGGCGCACGGCGGACTCCTGGTGATTGATGGTAACGCCTCGGCGCGGTGCGGCATCTCGATGAAGGGTATAAACATCGTCGTAAAAGGCGACATCGGCCCGATGAGCGCCTTCATGGCGCAGGCCGGCAATTTGGTCGTGATGGGCAACGCCGGTGAGGCGTTGGGAGATTCACTCTATGAAGCGCGAATCTTTGTCCGTGGCACAGTCAAAAGCCTCGGTGCTGATTGCATCGAGAAGGAAATGCGCCCCGAGCACATCGAAATCCTCGCAAAACTGCTTGCCGACGCCGTAGAGGTGGACGTTGAGCCGCAGGATTTCCGGCGCTTTGGTTCAGCTCGCAAGCTTTACAATTTCCATGTCGACAACGCCTCGGCTTATTAAGGGCAACCTAAATGGATGATGCACCGACCCCTCAGACGTTGCCGCGCTTTTCCGCGACGTTCGATCCGCACACTTTGGCCGAAATTCGTCGCGCAGCTGCAACCGGCATCTATGACATTCGCGGCGGTGGCACGAAGCGCGCCCTCCCGCATTTCGACGATTTGTTGTTTTTGGGCGCATCGGTGTCACGCTATCCGCTCGAAGGTTACCGGGAGAAGTGTGCGACAGACGTCTGGCTTGGCACGCGCTTTGCGAAGAAGCCAATCCATATCAAGACCCCAATCACTATCGCCGGCATGAGCTTCGGTGCGCTTTCGGCGCAGGCCAAAGAGGCACTCGGGCGTGGTGCCAGCCTAGCAGGCACCAGCACCACGACAGGCGATGGTGGGATGACACCTGAGGAACGAGGGCAATCGCAGACCTTGGTATACCAATATCTGCCCAGCCGTTATGGCATGAATCCCGATGACATCCGCAAGGCCGACGCGATCGAGGTGGTGATTGGCCAAGGCGCCAAGCCCGGTGGCGGAGGCATGTTGCTCGGCCAGAAGATTTCTGACCGTGTGGCAGCAATGCGCACTTTGCCCAAGGGCATCGACCAGCGCTCCGCCTGTCGACATCCCGACTGGACCGGCCCTGATGACTTGGAAATAAAGATCGAGGAATTGCGCGAGATTACAGATTGGGAAAAGCCAATCTATGTCAAAATAGGTGCAACACGGCCATATTATGACGTTACATTGGCGGTCAAATCCGGTGCCGACGTCGTCGTGCTGGATGGCATGCAGGGCGGCACTGCAGCGACACAAGACGTATTCATTGAGCACGTCGGCATCCCGATCCTTGCTGCCATCCGCCCTGCGGTGCAAGCGTTGCAGGATCTGGGTATGCATCGCAGGGTTCAGTTGATCGTCTCAGGCGGCATCCGCAACGGAGCCGATGTCGCAAAGGCTTTGGCATTGGGCGCGGACGCGGTGGCGATCGGGACTGCGGCGCTCGTTGCGCTTGGCGACAATGATCCGCGTTGGGCCGTCGAATATCAGAAGCTAGGGACACAGGCGGGCGCATATGACGACTGGCACGAGGGCAAGGATCCTGCCGGGATCACGACCCAAGACCCGAAACTTGCCGCGCGGCTCGATCCAGTTATGGCAGGGCGCAGGCTCGCCAATTACTTGGCGGTAATGACACTTGAGGCCCAGACAATTGCGCGTGCCTGCGGCAAGAGCCATTTGCATAATCTCGAGCCAGAGGATCTTGTTGCACTGACTCTCGAGGCTGCTGCCATGGCCAAGGTGCCGCTGGCCGGCACGGATTGGGTGCCCGGGGCGAAGTTCTAATGCAATAATCCGCCGTTCGCAGGCTGGAAGGGTTTGTCGGGTGGGAGCCGCAAGAGTGGTCCTATCCTATTGGGAGACACCGCATGAGCATAGATTTGGCAGAAATGGCCCAGGCCAAGGGCATTAAGTATTTCCTGATTTCCTATACTGACCTCTTCGGCCATCAACGGGCCAAGTTGGTGCCTGCTGGGGCAATAGCCGAGATGCAGAAAAATGGCGCGGGCTTTGCCGGTTTTGCCACGTGGCTAGATATGTCACCTGCCGATCCTGATCTATTTGCTGTGCCCGACCCCGAGAGCTTCATGCAGGTGCCATGGAAGAAGGAGCTGGGCTGGCTTGCGGCCGACTTGTGGATGGCTGGTAAGCCAGTTGCGGCCAGTCCGCGCAATGCTCTAAAGGCTCAGATAGCTAGGGCTGCTGAACTGGGCTACCAGTTGAAATCAGGGGTTGAATGCGAATTTTTTCTTATTACCCCGGATGGCAATGCCATTTCCGACCCTGCTGATACGCAGATAAAGCCTTGCTATGATGAGCAAGCACTCATGCGTCGCTATGACGTGATCACCGAAATCTGCGATGCGATGATCGAATTGGGGTGGAATCCCTATCAGAACGATCATGAAGACGCGAATGGCCAATTCGAGATGAACTGGCATTATGACGATGCATTGGTCACTGCCGACCGAATGGCGTTCTTCAAATTTCTAGTCAAATCGGTCGCCGAGAAGCATGGGCTCCGTGCTACTTTCATGCCCAAGCCGTTCATCAACTTGACTGGTAACGGCTGCCATGTGCATCTTTCTCTTTGGCAGGGCGGGGAAAATGTATTTGCAGCGGGTGACGACATCAGCCTGCTGGCCAAGAATTTCATTGGTGGCCTGCTTCACAACGCGCCCGCTCTTGCGGCGATTACCAATCCCACTGTCAACAGCTATAAGCGCATTAACGCGCCTCGCACCATCTCTGGCGCCACTTGGTCGCCGAATTCGGTGACCTGGACGGGCAACAACCGGACCCATATGATCCGTGTTCCAGAGCCTAATCGTCTCGAGCTGCGGCTAGCGGACGGCGCTGTCAATCCTTACCTTCTGCCAGCGGCAGCGCTGGCAGCTGGACTGGATGGCATTATCAACAGTCGCGATCCCGGGCCACGTCTTGATATCAATATGTATACCGAGGGCGAAAAGATAAAGGACGTGCCCAAGCTGCCTCTCAATCTGCTCGACGCTATCCGGGCGCTCGAGGCCAGCGACGTCCTCAATCACGCTTTGCCAGAACTCGTTCCAGCTTACGCCAAACTCAAATATGCGGAATGGAATGACTTTGCGCGGCACCTCACCGATTGGGAGCGCGCGACGACTTTGGACTGCTAACTGGGGCATTGTCAAAGCAACTGCACCGGTGGCGGATCGGTCGCATGTTAGGTAGGGGAGGGGGGCACTGTCAAAGGGATGGTCGAGGCATGAGCACGTTGCTAATCGGCACGCATGAGCAAGGCAGATAACCCATATCGCTATTTTCACTCGTCGCCAGAAGTCATCCGCCTGGTTGTCTTGATGTATGTTCGCTTTCCGCTGTCGCTGCGGAACGTGGAGGACCTGCTTTTTGAGCGCGGTATTGATCTCTGCCATGAGACCGTGCGGCTTTGGTGGAATCGTTTTGGCCCGATGTTCGCTGCCGACATCCGCCGCCAGCGAGTGAGCCGAATGCGGTGTATTCGCCATTGGCGTTGGCATCTTGATGAGAGTGTGCCGCGAAGGCTCCCGCCGTAAGGGGGGTGCCGAGCTGCGCGGAAGATGAGGGTATGGCCCCTCGAAGCCGACCGTCAGGGGTAGGCTTCAAACCACTGCAAGCTGCGACGGTAAAGAGCCGTGGTGGGATTGTCAGGGTAACTTTTCGAGCGCGCAGTTTGCTCCCAATCCGCAAACTCATGCGGCGGCGGACGCAGCATTCCATTCCGCCATGGCAGCTGACCGAAAGTGTCGCATGTTATTTCGGGAGACGAGGTGACGTTCGATATTGAAGGTGTTGTAGATTGCACTGTGGGTGGAAACGAAGCGCTGAGCCTGACCCTGGGATTTGAACCGCTGCATTTTTCGCTCTCGTCGCCGGACGGGCAGGTGGGAATTTTCAACCCTGTTATTGTCGCGTAATCGACCTGGCTTGTGCAGACGCTGGCAGCCGAGTATTTTCATGGCAGCCTTATACGAGGCAAGGCCGTCGGTCACGATTTCGTCTGGCACGTAGCCTTGGTTTTTTAGCAGTTTTCTCAGCAATTTCAACGCGGCCGCCTTATTCCGGCGCTTCTGGACCAACATGTCGAGCACTTCGCCTTCCTTGTCGACGAGACAGCCTGAGAGTTGTACCCGCGAATTGCTTAGATTTGGATTACGGCTTATGCCGGAGACAAACTCAGGGATGCGCTCAAAGGGCATGGAAGCTGGACATTGGAAATCATCAAACGATCCGATACCGCCAAAGGCTTCGTACTCTTGCCTCGGCGCTGGGTAGTCGAACGCACAAGCGAGCATTTTCCTGGCGGCACCTGCTCGGCAACCCCGATCCGCTGGCACGTCTCCGCCTTCGTACCGCCTTGTGCCAGAACCAACACGGTCTCACGCTGATTGCCAATAATCTTTTCCGGCTTGTAGCGTTGCCCATTTCCAAACTCCTTCTTTATTCAAAATAAGAAAGATTCTGGACTGTTAGGAAAGGGGAAGATCAAGCCTATGAGAGAGGGCGCTGATTGGTCGGTGAACAGAGTTCCTTAGGTCCAGACCCACGTCCATTTTGTTCGCCAGATGAACATTCGTGAGGCCGCATCTGAGATGGCAAACGGAAAACGATATAATTCGCCGGATATTTGAGCTTGCGGTTGAGCAATGGCCACGAGCACCTGTTCGCACAGCGAACTTAATGGGCGGGTCACTTGTTGATGGCTGAGCCGGATCGCTACTATTACGCTTCGCATGAGGAATGATCGACTGAGCATTTAGTCTGAGCTCTGTGCCAGATTGCAAGTGCGCCACGCTGGTTTGTCATTCCTTAATCGGCATACGGCGCGCCAACCTCCCGCATGTTACGATGGTGAGAGTGCTACACCGCAAATTTGAGGGTGCTGGCACGCCGTATGTCAAGATCGCCGAGCTCGCCCAGGCCTATAACAGCCATGCAGCAGGGACGGGTGGTCCGCCGCTCTCGCCCAAGGCCGTGGGCGAAATCGTGCGGAAATCACTGGGTCTGCACACGCGAAAATCGAATGGCATCTATATCGTGCCGCAAGACGAGAAGGTCAGCATTGCCGCACTGGCAAAGCGCTACGGACATACGGACACAGTGAAATAGGTGCGATCACTGACATTTTTGCGCCGCGCAAAAATGTCAGCGGGGCTGACGAATTGCCCTCATCACAAGGGCCAAGCGGGCGGCGACAATGAAGGCAGACCAAGTCGGTCAAGTCTAACCCTGTCACCTATGCACATTCCTTATTCTCTCCGTATTCATCGCAGGCGCTGGGCTCTTTCCCAACAGGAGCTTGCGGATCTCCTCGGTCTCTCGCGCACGGCCGTTACCCGCCTTGAAAACGAAACTGAATCCACCAGCCTTGCGACCGCCTTCGGCCTGAAGGTGGTGTTCGGAATCAAGCCCAAAGTCATGCAGCCGCATATCTATGCACAGATCGAAGAGGCGGTGATGAACCGGGCGGCCAAGCTCGATGAGACGCTGCGCGGCAAAGAGGATCCCAAGTCGCTGCGCAAGCTTGAGCTGCTGACCGAAATGGTGCGCCGGGCATCGGCTAACCAACTGGAGATATGAGACCGAAGAATCCGCTCATCCTCGCCATTCACGCGACCTCGCGCGGCTTTGGTTATGTGGTCTTCGAAGGGGTTGGCACGCCCTATGATTGGGGGACGGTGGGTGCACGCGGCGACAAGAATGCTGTGTGTCTCAGGAAGCTCGAGATCATGTTCGACCGGTTTTCGCCCGAAACCTTGCTGCTCGAAGAAGCCAGAAGCGTGGCCAACCGTTCGGCGCGCATTGACCGGCTCTACACGGCGGTTGCCAGCATGGCAGCCAATCGCGGGATTGAGGTTGCAATCTATACGCTTGGTCAGATCAAGGCCTGTTTTGCCCAGGTGGGGGCTGCTACGCGCCAGGATATTGCTGAAGCCGTGGCGCGGCATATCGATGCCTTCCGGCACAGCATGCCGAAGCCGCGCAAACCGTGGCAGGCTGAAGACCGGCGAATGGCGATGTTTTGTGCGGCCGCGCTTGTTCTGACGCATTATCAGCTTGGGGCATCGTCGTTTTGTGACTGAATCGTCGACGTTGACGAGCGATTTAAATCATCAATTTGGACAAACACATTGTCCGGAAACGGCGCTTCACGGACGGCAGGAATTGTGCCAACAAGACCGCGCGAACGGCGTGGGCCATATAGTGCAGGGAGAGATGTTTACAGGCGGCCGGCTACGATCCAGGCGGCCTGAATCGAGAATGCGAGGACAGATGTACGTGATGATGATCAAGGGGCCGCTACCACGA
>JANLST010000029.1:0-3697 GCA_031362505.1 Sphingomonadales bacterium | reverse complement strand
TGGGCGAACGACAGCGAATATGGGCTCGCTTCCTCAGTGTGGACCCGCGACATATCAAAGGCGTCGCGATTTGCCGCGCTGCTTCAATATGGCGTAACCTGGATCAACACACACGGGGTCAATGCGACCGAAATGCCGCATGGCGGGGTCAAGTCTTCCGGCTATGGATCCGATTTGTCGGTCTTCTGCCTTGAGCATTATACGACCCCACGCCATATCATGATCAAATATTAGGTTTGGCCGGATTGATGACTGCACGTCCCGTTCTCGGAATCATTTGCTGCAATCGGATTGTGGGCGTCGAAGGCGCGCAAGCCGTCATGGATCGCTATGTCCGCTCCGCGATGATCCATGCCGATGTGGCGGCGCTCCTGATCCCGTCTCTGCCCGATTTGATGACCGCTGCCGAGGTCGCGCCGCGGCTGGACGGCATATTGCTCACCGGCAGCCCGTCCAACGTCGAGCCTTTGCGCTATGAGAACGAGGGTGGGGATGGACCATTCGACGCTGCAAGGGACGAAATCGCATTGACCATGGTCAGTCGGATGATCGAGGCCCGAAAGCCCGTCTTTGGCATTTGCCGCGGGTTTCAAGAAATCAATGTCGCATTGGGCGGCACGCTCAGGCGGGATACAAGCGCCAGTGATCAGCTGTTGCGACATCACGCGCCAGAGGGGGCGAGTTTTGATGCGATGTTCAATCATCGCCACCCGGTCAATCTGGCACCAGACGGCGTCCTTGCCCATGTTTATGGCCGACCAAGCCTGGAGGTGAACTCGGTCCACTATCAGGGGATCGCGGATCTCGCCTCGTCTCTTCGCGTTGAAGCGATCGCGCCCGACGGCCTGATCGAGGCCTATTCCGGAACCATTGCCGATGCGCAGGTCGTTGCCGTACAATGGCATCCCGAATGGCATACGGATGCGGATCCGGACAGCCAGACCTATTTCAAAATGCTGGGGCGTGCGCTTCGTGGAGACAAGTTGACGACTGCGCCCATTCCCTGACCGCACGTCAACGCGCCGCTCACCGGCGCCGAGCCATTCAATATTTTCAGGAGAATTCGAAATGCCGCGCAACTACAACATTGCAGAACTTCGTCGCCTTGACGTCGCGCACCATCTTCCAGCTCACGCCGACTGGCAGGAAATTGAAGATCTTGGCGGAAGCCGGATCATCACCCATGCCGACGGATGCTATATCCATGACGGTGACGGAAACCGCATCCTTGATGGGATGGCGGGACTCTGGTGCGTGAACATCGGTTATGGCCGACCTGAACTTGCCGAGGTCGCGGCCGAGCAGATGAAGGAACTGCCGTTCTACAATACCTTCTTCAAGACTGCGACGCCGCCTACGGTCCTGCTGGCCCAGAAGATCGCCAGCCTGACCCAGAACCGGCTTCCACACGTCTTTTTCAATGCGTCGGGCAGCGAGGCCAACGATACGATCTTTCGGATGGTCCGCCACTACTGGAAGACCAAGGGCGAACCGAAACGCAAGATCTTCATCAGTCGCTGGAATGCCTATCACGGCTCGACCGTTGCTGGCGTATCACTCGGCGGGATGAAGGCAATGCACGCGCAAGGCGATCTACCCATCCCCGGCATCGAACACGTCCGCCAACCCTATTGGTACAATGAGGGACGCGACATGACCCCCGAGGCGTTCGGTGCGATCTGCGCGCAGGCGATCGAGGACAGGATCATCGAAGTCGGCCCCGAAAATGTTGCCGCTTTCATTGGCGAGCCTGTGCAGGGGGCAGGCGGGGTCATCATCCCGCCCGCCAACTACTGGCCGCTCGTCGAGGCGATTTGCCGCAAATATGGAATATTGATGATCTGTGACGAGGTCATTTGCGGCTTTGGCCGCACCGGGAACATGTGGGGCCACGAAACAATGGGCGTAAAGCCCGACATCATCGCAATGGCCAAGGGACTGTCGTCTGGCTATCTTCCGATCTCGGCCGTTGCGGTCTCGGAAGCGGTCGTCAAGGTTCTCAAGACCGGCGGGGATTTCGCCCATGGCTTTACCTATTCCGGCCATCCGGTCGCCGCCGCCGTTGCTTTGCGCAATATCGAGATTCTGGAACGCGAAGGGCTGGTCGAACGGACGCGAAGCGTTACCGGTCCTTATCTGGCAACGGCTCTCGCTGCGCTGAGCGCTCATCCTCTCGTTGGTGAGGCCCGTTCGGTTGGCTTGTTGGGCGCCATTGAAATTGTCGCGGACAAGGCGACAGGCGCGCGCTTTGGAGGCGCCGAGGGAACGGCCGGCCCGATCGTCCGTGATCTGTGCATCGCCAATGGCCTGATGGTGCGGGGTATCCGGGACAGTATTGTCATGTGCCCGCCGCTCATCATCACGACGGAGCAGATTGACGAAATGATCGGCAAGATCCGGCTGGCGCTTGATGCGGCCGAACCGAAACTGCGTGCCATCCAGCACGGATAGAATCTCTCTGTCCCTCGAATTGAGTTTTCCGCAGGCACACGGATGCGCCCTTTGGGGAAGGGGGGCGGGACGCGGGGTGCGGACGCGGGAGCGTCCGGCGTGTTTTGCATTGGGTGGTTATCGATGCAGAAGTGCGTAACCGGCACCCCCGTCTCCTGCACCGCCTTGATGCCCGACGCCGTCCTGCAGGAGAAAGGCCCCAAAGCCCCTGCAGGGTGATGACGGAGCAATCTCCGCCCGGCCCCGACGCGTTCGCACGATGACAAGGCGCAAAGGTCGCATCCTTGAGGAAGCGACAGACGCCAGCCGCTTTCGCACCGCGTGTTGCTGGACGAGATCCAGGAACCCCATCCAGCCGTCCCGCCCCTCAACCCTGCGACCTGGAAACGCCGATCGAGTGACCCAGACCAGCTGGCAGGATAAATCCTATTACGCAAGATTAAAGAACAGACAGGGGGATAACGAGCAGAGCGGCTGGATCAATAAATTACACCACCTACTCGATCGTCTCCACCAGGTCCGCGATCCGCCCGACCATTTCGTCGATATGGGCCTTTTCCAGAATCAGTGGCGGCGAAAGGGCGATGATGTCGCCCGTTGCGCGGACCAGAAGGCCGTTGTCGAAGCATTTATGGAACAACTCCATCCCGCGTTTGCCGACGGCGCCGGAGCGCGGTTCGAGTTCGATGCCAGCGACGATGCCCATATTGCGGATGTCGATGATGTGGCGCTTGCCCTTGAGCGAATGGACGGCATCTTCCCAATACCCGCCCAGTTCGGCAGCGCGATCGAAAAGTCCTTCGTTCTTGTACAGATCGAGCGTCGCGAGACCGGCGGCTGCAGCCAGCGGGTGGCCCGAATAGGTGTATCCGTGGAAAAGCTCGATCCCGTCCGGCCCGCCTTCGACGACGGTATCATGGATATTGCGGCTGACCGCAACCGCCCCCATCGGCACGGCGGCATTGGTCAGCCCCTTGGCCATTGTGATGATGTCTGGTGTGACGCCCAGCGTTTGGGCCGCCGTTGCCCCCCCGATGCGGCCATAGGCGGTTATGACTTCATCGAAGATCAGGACGATGCCATGCTTGCTGCAAATCTCGCGCAGCCTTTCCAGATAGCCAATCGGCGGAACGAGCACACCGGTTGATCCCGCCATCGGCTCGACGATCACGGCGGCGATCGTTTCGGCGCCGTGCAAGCCAACGATCCGTTCAAGATCCTCCGCGAGGTGGGCACCCCATTTGGG
>JANLST010000023.1:0-1800 GCA_031362505.1 Sphingomonadales bacterium | reverse complement strand
CTCAGCCATGACCAGACGTTGCGGCTGATCGGATCGCGCACGGTCGATATGGTTTGCTTTACTGGTTCGGTTGAGGGCGGCAAGGCAATCGAAGCCGCAGCGGCAGGCGCATTCATCAATGTCGGGCTGGAGCTTGGAGGCAAGGATCCTGCCTATGTGCGCGCCGATGCCAATCTCGATTTCGCAGTTGAAAACCTGGTTGACGGTGCCTTTTTCAATTCGGGGCAAAGCTGCTGCGGCATTGAGCGCATCTATGTCCACGACAGCCTGTTCGATGCGTTTGTCAAAGACTTTGTCGCGCTCGCCGAGGCCTATGTGCTGGGCGATCCGCTTGACCCTGCCACGACGCTTGGCCCCATGGTCAAGGCATCGGCCGCGGACTTTGTCCGTGGCCAGATAAGCGAGGCCTTGGCTGCGGGCGCCAAGGCGCACCTCGACCCTGCTTCCTTTGCAGCCGACAAATCAGGCACCCCCTATTTGAGTCCCCAGGTCCTGACTCAGGTCACCCATGAAATGTCGGTGATGCGCGACGAGAGTTTCGGCCCGGTCGTCGGCATCATGAAGATATCCGGCGATGCCCAGGCGATTGGCTTGATGAATGACAGTCCCTATGGTTTGTCTGCATCGATCTGGAGCGAGGATGTGGGCGCCGCACACAGGATTGCGCCCAAGCTTGAGGCCGGCACCGTCTTCCTGAACCGCTGCGATTATCTCGATCCGGCGCTGGCCTGGACCGGGGTCAAGGATACCGGGCGGGGCGCGACGCTTGGTACGCTTGGCTATGAGCATCTGACGCGACCAAAATCCTATCATTTTCGTTTGAGCACAAAGGGTTGATATGACTGCCATACTCACGGGTGACTGGAACTATCCAACGAAGATTTGGAGTGGCCCGGGTCGCATCGACAATCTGGGCGAGGCTTGCGTGTTTGCGGGAATTTCCCGGCCGCTGATCGTAACTGACAAGGGCTTGGCTGACAGCAGCATAATCACCGCGGTATGCGCGGTGCTTGCAAAGGCCGGCATTGCGTCCGCCATTTATGCAGAGGTTCAGGGCAATCCCGTTGGCAGAAATGTCGATGAAGGCACTGCACTTTACCGCAGCGGCGGATATGATGGTGTCATCGCGGTCGGCGGCGGTTCAGGCCTCGATGTTGGCAAGGCAATTGCCTTTATGGCAGGCCAGACACGGCCGCTTTGGGATTTCGAGGATGTGGGGGACTGGTGGACGCGCGCCGACCCGGACGGCATTGCACCCGTCATAGCCGTACCCACGACGGCTGGAACCGGATCGGAAGTCGGCCGCGCGTCGGTGGTGGTCAAAGAAGAGACCCACGAAAAAAAGATCATTTTTCATCCCAAAATGTTGCCCGTCGTCGTGATTGCCGACCCCGAACTGACTATTGGCCTGCCTGCAAATATTACAGCCGCCACTGGTATGGATGCCTTTGTCCATTGCTTCGAAGCCTACTGCGCACCAGGGTTTCACCCTATGGCGGACGGCATCGCGCTGGAAGGGATGCGGCTGGTCAAGGACTATCTGCCGCGCGCATTCGCCGATGGACGCGACATCGAAGCGCGATCCCGAATGCTGGCTGCGGCCAGCATGGGGGCAACAGCGTTCCAGAAAGGTCTGGGCGCCGTCCATTCGATCTCGCATCCGGTCGGGGCATTTTACAATACCCATCATGGCCTGACCAACGCGATCGTCTTGCCCTACGTCATGTTGTTCAACCGACCGGCGATTGCGGAAAAGATGGTTCCGCTGGCGCGCTATCTGGGGCTGGATGGCATCGGCTT
>JANLST010000441.1:0-3884 GCA_031362505.1 Sphingomonadales bacterium | reverse complement strand
GCTCGTGATTGGTCTTGGCGCGGCTGTTGGCCATCATCGGGAACTTGCCGATGTTGACCGCGCCCCGCTCCTTGGCCTGCTCCTCGGTCAGTCCGACGCCAGCGATTTCGGGCCAGGTGTAGACAACCGAGGGGATCACATCATGATTCACGATGCCCGTCTGACCTGCGATATTCTCCGCGACTGCGATGCCTTCGTCTTCCGCCTTGTGCGCCAGCATCGGGCCGGGGATCACATCCCCGATCGCCCAGACGCCGGGAACGCCGGTTCGAAAGCTGTGATCGGTTTCGATCTGGCCGCGCGCATTGACCGCAATGCCGGCCTTGTCGAGCGCGAGGCCGTCCGTGTTCGGGCGCCGACCGATCGAGACGAGTACGACATCAGCCTCAATCGTTTCTGCAGCGCCACCGGCAGCGGGTTCGACCGTCAGGGTCACGCCCTTGGCCTTGGCCTTGGCGCCCGTTACCTTGGTCGACAGACTGAATTCGAAGCCTTGCTTCCTGAAGATCTTGTTCGATTCCTTGCGGACTTCGCCGTCCATGCCGGGCAGGATCTGGTCGAGAAACTCCACGACCGTCACCTTGGCCCCCAGTCGCCGCCAGATCGAACCCAGTTCAAGCCCGATCACACCACCACCGATCACGACCATGTGGCCGGGCACCTTCGCCAATTCGAGCGCACCGGTTGAATCGACAATCAGGCCCTTGGCATTGTCCACCTCAACGCCGGGCAGTGGCGTGACTGAGGATCCCGTCGCAATGACGATGTTCTTCGCGGAGTAGCTGGTGCCTCCCACGTCGATCGTGTTCGCAGACGTGAAAGCCGCATGGCCCTTCAGCCAGTCAATCTTGTTCTTCTTGAACAGGAAGGCAATGCCGCCAGTCAGGCCCTTCACCGCATCGATGCGCTGGCCATGCATGGTCGCCAGATCGAGACTCATCTTGTCGATCTTGACGCCCAGCTTCGCCAGGGCCCCGCTCGCCGCTTCGTTGTAGAGTTCGGACGCGTGAAGCATTGCCTTGGAGGGGATGCACCCGACATTGAGACAGGTGCCCCCCAGCGTCTCGCGACTTTCGACACAAGCCGTCTTCAGCCCAAGCTGCGCCGCGCGGATCGCCGCGACATAGCCGCCGGGGCCGGAGCCGATGACAATGACGTCGTAGGATGTTTCAGTCATCTTTGTTCCAAACCTAAGTTAGCAAGCCGAACACCGCTGACCCGACCGCTTTGCCCCGGGCAGAAAACTCCCGAAGCCTGTCAACATGCGCCAGCAGGAATCCTAAGGCCTCTTCGCCTTCCTCGTGCAAGACGTCGGCAATGTAGACGTCGTCGGCGACCATTGCAGCAGAATCATAAGACTCCGCCAAAGTCGTATTGCTCACTCGAGCCAGTGCATCGTGAAAAGCCGCCAGCTTTTCAGCCGAGATCAGCCATGCGGGCCCGTAACCGTGGTCCGGGCCAATTTCAGAATTGTTGCCAATCAAAAGGCTTAGAGCATCGTCGGTCGCACCACCTGATTGTGTGAGCAAGAAGTGGACCGCGTGCCATTCCTTGTCGAAGTCCAAGCTTTCGCCAGATTTATACGCGCTCTCGTCATTGACGAAGTCGTAAATCTCGTCGGGCGCCCCCTTCAGGCGGTCTACATCTGCCGGGCTCGCCAAACGCAAGCACATCACCATTCCCATCAGCGAATTCCTCAGAGATCGATCAGCAAGCGGGTAGGATCCTCAATCGCATTCTTGACTGCAACAAGGAAGGTCACGGCTTCGCGCCCGTCGATCAGGCGGTGGTCATAGCTGAGTGCGAGATACATCATCGGGCGGATGACAATCTGGCCGTCACGGACGACGGGCCGATCCTCAATGCGGTGCAGGCCGAGCACGGCCGACTGCGGCGGGTTGATGATCGGGGTCGACATCAGGCTGCCGAACACGCCGCCGTTGGAAATGGTGAACGTGCCACCGGCCATATCGTCCATCGTCAGCGTCCCGTCCTTGGCACGCTTGCCGAAATCTCCGATCGTGCGTTCGATGGCCGCAACCGACAGCGATTGCGCATCACGGATAACCGGAACCACGAGGCCGTTGGGCGCGGAGACGGCGACAGAGATATCGGCATAGTTGCGATAGACGATTTCCTCGCCCTCAATCGAACCGTTGACCGCGGGAATGTCCCGCAAGGCCATGCACACGGCCTTCGTAAAGAAACCCATGAAACCGAGGCGGACGCCGTGCTTCTTTTCGAACAAATCCTTGTACTTCGCGCGCGCGGCCATCACCTCGGTCATGTCGACATCGTTGAACGTCGTCAGCATTGCCGCAGTATTCTGGGCTTCCTTGAGGCGGCGGGCGACGGTCTGGCGAAGACGCGTCATCCTGACTCGTTCTTCACCCCTGGCCGCAGTCATGGAAGCGACGGGCATTGTATCGGCCGCAGCAGGAGCAGGAGATGGGTCGCCAACTGGCCGGGTTGATGCAGCGAGAACATCTTCGCGAGTCAGCCGCCCGTCCTTGCCGGAGCCCTTGATCTTTGACGGGTCGATTCCGAGTTCAAGCACAAGGCGACGAACAGCAGGAGAAAGCGTGAGGTCTGCGACGGCTTCGGCTGAAGGTTCACGGGCCGAGGCCGAAAGAGGCGCAGCCGCCACGGCCGACTTCGCGGCAGCAGGCGCTCCGCTCCCTTCCTCGATCGATCCGATCACAGCACCAACATTGACGGTATCGCCCTCCTTGACGTTGTGCGCGCCCATCACGCCTGCGACGGGAGAGGTGACTTCGACCGCGACCTTGTCAGTCTCGAGGCTCGCAATTGCCTCGTCGGTAGCAACCGCTTCGCCCGGTTGTTTCAGCCATTGGCCTAGCGTTGCTTCGGAAATTGATTCCCCC
The DNA here is from genome assembly GCA_031362505.1 of Sphingomonadales bacterium. Taxonomy (GTDB): domain Bacteria; phylum Pseudomonadota; class Alphaproteobacteria; order Sphingomonadales; family Sphingomonadaceae; genus Aquisediminimonas. Next base: position 999 of record JANLST010000441.1, on the reverse strand, counting down.
AATATTGGGACTTTCACTTCGGTGCTCATCGAACTTCCTTAGTCTTTGGTCCTGTTTTTGCAGGATCGAGGTGCCGGAGCGGCATCGTCATCCCTTTCGCCGACGCCGGATTTCCGCGCGGACATTGTGGCCCAGCGTATCCGCGACAAGGGCGGCCTGTTCGGCCTGGTGACGTTTGGCAAGGCCGGTCGCGGTTGCCGCACTGGCTTTCCGTCCTGCATAGCGCGGACGCTTGGCTGCAACCTTGGCACGGACAAGGCTGTCCTCGATTGCTTCTTCGACAAAGTACCACGCTCCGGCGTTGCGTGGCTCTTCCTGAGCCCACACAACCTCCTCGAGATTGATCATGCGTTCAAGGCGCTTGACCAGCGGATCTCCGGGGAAGGGGTAGATCTGCTCGATGCGAACCACAGCCGTATTTTTGTCATCGGCGGCGTTACGCGCATCGATCAGGTCATAGGCGACCTTGCCCGAACACAGGACAAGACGCTTCACATCCTTGTCCGCTGGAGCCTGGGGGTCAGAAAGTATGCGCATGAAATGCGCCTGGTCCGTGAAGTCTTCAATCCTGGACACGGCCATCTTGTGGCGCAGCAGCGATTTGGGCGTCATCACGATCAGCGGTTTGCGGAACGGACGATGCATCTGGCGGCGGAGAAGGTGGAAATAATTGGCTGGCGTTGTGCAATTTGCGACCTGCAGATTATCCTCGGCACAAAGCTGGAGAAAGCGCTCCAGACGTGCCGAGCTATGCTCTGGGCCCTGGCCTTCATAGCCATGCGGCAGGAGCAGGACAATTCCGTTCGCGCGTAGCCATTTCGCTTCGCCCGCGGCGATGAACTGATCGATCATCACCTGTGCGCCATTGGCGAAATCGCCAAACTGCGCTTCCCACAGCACCAGCGCCTTGGGGTCTGCGCCGGCATAGCCATATTCGAAGCCGAGCACGCCAAACTCCGATAGCGGGCTGTCGAGAACCTCGAACCGGCCATGCGGTAC
>JANLST010000425.1:0-4765 GCA_031362505.1 Sphingomonadales bacterium | reverse complement strand
TCGCATGTCGCGCGCAGGCTTGATCCATGCATCGGGCGAACTCTTGATGCGATCGTCATTGTCGACATAACCCGAATGCGCAATGCACAGCATCGCATCGTGCGCGTCGTGGAAATCGGCCTCGGCAAAATTGGCAGGATTAGTCGCCACGAGCGGCAGATCGAGTTGATGGGCAATATCGATCAGGCCCGCTTCGCTGGCGCCTTCAATCGGATCCAGGGTCCGGGATATCTCGACATAGACGCGGCCGGGAAACAGTTGCAGCAACCGGTCGGCATAGCCGATGGCAGCATAATCCTGCCCCTCGGCAATGAGCCGGGCCATCGCACCTTCCACACCCCCCGTTAAAACGATCAGACCATCGGAATGTTCGGCAAGCTTTTCGAACGTAACGTGCGCCGGCTCCTCGAGCGGGCGATCAAGATGCGCTGCGGAGGTGAGCGCGCACAGGTTGGAATATCCTGCCTCATCCTGCGCATAGAGGGGCAGCCAGTCATAGGCCGGTGCAACAGCATCGGGACGATCCGGTCGGGCCACTGCCAGCAAGGCGCCAATAATCGGCTGCACTCCGGCGTCCGCGCAGGCCTGCGAGAATTCCATCGCGCAGTACAGACCGTTTCGATCCGTGATAGCAGCCGCCGGAAAGCCAAGTTCGCGCGCGCGCTTCGCGATCCCCTTGGGGTCGATTGCGCCTTCAAGCATCGAATATGCAGAAAGGATACGAAGAGGGACGAACGGCGCGTGGGGCATCGACAACACTTAGCTGCGCGCTGATGATTTGTGAACCGGTTCGCCTACAGAGTTGGGGATAAGCCTATTTTGCGCGCACTTCGGCCGGCCTTGGTTTATAGGTGAAGTCAAAACCGGGTTGCCAGGTTTTACCGGCGTCAGTCGATTGCTCGCCCAACTGGCGGACCGATCCGTCGTCGCCCGGGGTGTAAGTCATCCGGGTCAGCGCATCTTTTCCGGGGCCGTTGGCGTCCCGCCACATGCCGGTCAACACCATGGGGCGCCCCTCAAGACCACCAGTAAAAAACACAATTGCCCCGCTGGAATCGAGCCAGGTCTGGCGCCAAACCCCGTCGCGGGGATCATAGCCGTTGAGGCTCCCCCCATCCTGTCGGCTCTTCGGCATCCAGTTCTCGCGCAAGGCGCAACCACCATAGAGTTTTTCGATCCGGCTGGTGGCCACTTGCACGTCCTTCCCGGTCGGAAAAACATTCCATTCTCCCACCCAGAAATCGAACTGACGGTGTTCCGGTGTTGCGCAGGCCGCAGGCTGCGGCGTCGGCATTGCAACTGGGGTTTGAGCGACGAGCGGAGCGGCCAGCATAAATGCGCCAAGAGCGGATAAAAAATATGATTTCATGATGACGTCCCCAAGCTGGCCATGAACGAAGGCTAAGCCGCGACGATCATTGTCGCGACCATTGTTCGACCAACACAGGAATTCAAACGATAGGCCGTCAGTTCAGATCAGCTTGGCGATATCGCCCTTAAGGCTTTCCGGCTTTTCGGTCGGCGCGTGGCGCGAGACGACCTTGCCTTTTTTGTCCACAAGGAATTTGGTAAAATTCCACTTGATCGACTGAAGCCCCAACAGGCCGGGCTTTTCCTTCTTGAGATGCTTGTAGAGCGGGTCTGCGCCATCACCGTTGACCTCGATCTTTGCCATCATCGGAAATGTCACATCATAGGTCAGTGAGCAGAAATTGGCGATTTCCTCAGCGTTGCCGGGCTCCTGTGCACCGAACTGGTTGCAAGGGAACGCGATAATCTCAACCTTGTCGCCAAACTCGCGGTGCAGCGCCTCAAGCCCTTCATATTGCGGAGTAAACCCGCATTTGGACGCTGTGTTGACGATTAGGATCGGCTTGCCCGCAAAGTCGGACAGCTTTTGCGTGGTACCATCGGGCTTTTTAACCGTGAAATCATGAACGCTGGTCATTATCTTTCCTTCGATCTCTCATTTTGTGAGTCGCGCCAGTTTGCGTCACATTGCGTCCAAGATCAAATTTGCTCCTGGCAAGAGTCGAGGATCAACAGCGAGGTTGCTTCGAGGGCATGGCGAGTCTAGCAGCCCGGAAGCAGGCACCAGAGCGGGCGAGAGGAAAAACGGCATGGGCGTGATTATCAGTGGCGCCCGGCATCTGTCTTCAGACGCTCTCAACGAGCGGTCAAAGCGCGCGGCCGCCGGACTTGCATCGTTGGGCGTGGGGCGCGGCGATCTGATCGCCCTCTATCTGCGCAACGACCTTCCATTTCTGGAGGCGACGTTCGCAGCGGGTCTGCTCGGTGCCTATCCAACGCCTGTGAACTGGCACAACACCGCAACCGAAGCGCGCTACATATTCGAAAACTCCGGCGCGCGCGCCATTATCATCCATGCCGATCTGATTTCTGGCATCCGCGCCGCTCTGCCTGAAGGCGTCCCTGTTCTGGTCGTTGCAACCCCGCCCGAAATTGCCACAGCCTATGGCATTGAGGCCGCGACGGTTCCGGCAGACATGATTGATTGGTCTCTCTGGCTGAAAGGTTTCGCTCCCTATGACGAGCCAGCACTCGAGGCCCCCGGTACAATCATTTACACGTCTGGCACGACCGGCCAACCCAAAGGGGTCCGTCGCAATCAGCCGACCCAGGAACAAACTGCTGCTGCGGTTCGGGTCGGAGCGCTGACGTTTGGCTTTGCCGATTGGCTGAGTCGTCCGGACGAGATCATCACGTTGATCACGGGTCCGATGTATCATTCGGCACCCAACTTCTATGGCATCATCTGCACAAAGCTGGGCGCAACAGTGATCTTGCAAGCGCGCTTTGATCCTGAAAATCTGCTGGCGATGATCGAGCGCCACAGGGTCACCCATATTCATATGGTTCCGATCATGTTCAACCGGCTGTTGCGACTGCCGGATGAGGTCAAGGCTCGCTATGACGTGTCCAGCCTGAGATTCATCGTCCACGCGGCCGCACCCTGCCCTGCGACGATCAAGCGGGCGATGATTGAGTGGTGGGGGCCGGTAATCAATGAGTATTATGGCTCCACCGAAACGGGTGCCGTGACATTCTGCACTTCGGCGCAATGGCTGGACCATCCTGGCACGGTGGGAAAAGCCATTCCGGGCACTGACGTCCGGGTCATCGATGCCGACGGCAACAGCCTGCCGGCGGGCGAGATCGGCGAGGTGGTCGCCCGGACCGCCGGAGCGGCAGATTTTACCTATCACGGCGACGACGCCAAGCGGGCGGCGACGGAAAAGGCCGGGCTGATCGCGCCGGGCGACGTCGGCTATCTGGACGGAGATGGCTTTCTGTATCTGTGCGATCGAGCCAAGGATATGATTATCTCTGGCGGCGCCAATATCTATCCCGCAGAAATCGAGGCCGAATTGCACAAGATGCCGGGCGTCGCCGATTGCGCGGTCTTTGGCATTCCTGACGAGGAGTTCGGTGAGGCCGTTTGCGCGGTCGTCCAGCCGATGCCGGGACAGAGCCTGAACGAAGCTGAGGTTTGGGCTTATCTTCGCACCCAGATGGCGGGATACAAAGTGCCCAAACGGGTTGAATTCCATGCCGAACTGCCGCGTGAGGATTCGGGCAAGATTTTCAAACGCAAGCTACGCGAGCCTTATTGGGAAGGCATTGACCGCCGGATCTGACTGGCGGGTGCCGCCAAGCGTCGGCATCGATGATCAAATCTAGCGCCCTGCGTTTCTTTGCCGCTCCAATTCGTCATCGAATGCGCGTTCCATTTCCGCATTGAAGCGCTCAAGCGCGTTTGCATCCACGAACGCATTGGCATCCCCCGCGACCTGGCGCGCGCGCTTGCCCTTGAGGTCGAAAAAATTTTCATGCGGGGCCAGAAAAACGTCTGCCTTGAACGCGCGCACCTTTGCAAATGTCGCGCGATAGGCGGCAACCATGCCCGGCCAGGATTCGGGAATCAAAGACTGGCCGGCAACCGACGCGCTGCAATGGAAAAAGGCAGTATGGGATTTTCCATCCGCTCCGCTGACGGCCATGCTCCACGATGTGCAGCCTGCCGTGTGTCCTGGCGTCAAGTGCGCGACAAGTGTGACGCCGCCCAGCGTCACCGTATCGCCGTCTCCGATCACCCGATCAACGCGGATCGGCGGGAACGGCATGTCCTTCGTCGGACCGAAACCGATCGCGCCGGCCTCGAGGGTTGGACGGTCAGCGGCGCTGGCAACCATTCTCGCGCCGCTCGCGCGCTGGAGCCCGGCGAGTCCGCCAGCATGATCGATATGCGCGTGGCTGTTGAGAAGATATTTCACATCGCGAATGTTGAAACCAAGCGCACGGATATTGGCGATGATCTGCGGCACTGATTGCGCGAGAATGCCATCGATCAGGATATGGCCCTTCGGGGTGGTAATGAGGAAGGCACTGACACCTTCGGTCCCGACATAATGGATATTGCCAATGATCGTGAACGGCTCGAACGGTTCATTCCAGCGGCCCGATGTCGCAAATGGATCGAGGGGCGCATGCTCCGCTCGCTCAATCACGCCGTCGCTGGCAAGCCGCAACGACGGCGTTTGCGGCGTACAGCTGGACAGTGCGGCGATCGCGAGCCCGATCGAGGCTGCCTTGATCAATTGAAACATGGGATCGGGGCCGATCAGGCTGCGTCGCCTGCAGCTTCCTTTTCCTTATGGGTATAGACCCGCACCGGTTCCTTAGTTCCAGCGACGACATCCTTGTCGATCATCACTTCGTCGACCCCGTCCATTGTCGGCAGGTC
>JANLST010000044.1:0-5469 GCA_031362505.1 Sphingomonadales bacterium | reverse complement strand
TTTTGGGGCAGCGCGCGATTAAGGCGCTGCCTCCGATGGGGCCTTAGCTCAGCTGGGAGAGCGCTACACTGGCAGTGTAGAGGTCAGCGGTTCGATCCCGCTAGGCTCCACCAATCTTCTTGCGTTCTGCAGGTCCCCAGTGGACGTCTCATGGACCTCCGAACGCAAACTGCACAATGGCGAGTGCATCCGGATCGATCCTCCGCGCGGTGTCCGCCGCCATGCGTGATTCGACGCTCATGCCGAGCCAGTCATAGGTCCCGGCAAGATAGGCATAGGCGCGCGGATCGCCCGGATCTTGCTTGGCGGCGGCAAGGAACAGCGCGAGCGCGGGCTGGAAGTCCTTTTCGCGGTAGAGCGCAATCCCCCTCGCCAGCACCGAACCGGACACAACCGGTTCGCGGGCGGATCGTTTGGCCTGTACGGCAACCGGCGCTTTTGCCGGTGCGGGTGCAGCAGCTTGCGGTGCGGCGGTGCGCGGTGGAGCGGCGGTTGGCGCTGCGGCCTGCTTGGGGCAGAGCGTCTTATCGAGTTTGCAGGCGGACTGGCGCAGGCTTGCGGCCTTGGCCGGATTGGGTGCGATTCCCTTTCCGCCTTGGTAGAATTCTGCCGCGTCCTTGCACGAAGAGGCGTTTAAGCTGGTGCAGGCTTTCTCGTAGAGTGCGACGATTTCCCCCGGCTGGCCGCGCTTGGTCTTGTCGAGGAAGTAGGCAGTGCTGCTGCAGCCATACTCGGGGCTGGCCTTGCAACTGCGCCGGTAAAGCGCTTCTGCCGTGACGAGGTTCAACGCCACCCCCTCGCCCTTCCAGTAGTTGTTGGCTACGTACCAGCATTCCCCGGGATCGAGATCGCAGGCGCGGCGGTTGTAACCGAACGTCTTTACAAGATCGGGCTTCGGCGGGTTGCCCGTCGCGCCGACCCGTCCGAGCCAGTACAGCATTCCGGCAGCGGTGCAGCCGCTCGCATTGCCCAATGTGCAAGCCCGGTCATGATACCATAGCGCTGCAACAGGGTTCCCGCCATCACCCAGATCCATTTCCATCGTGAAGCCAATCGCCTCGCAGGAGCTGGCCGCCGCCTCCTTGTCAGGGTTGGTGCGGCAGCTGGTTTCCGGGTCGCTCATTGGGTTCTTTGCAACTGCTGGCGCGGTCCGTCCCGCCGGCGCCGGTGCAGCCCTTGCGGGCGCAGGCGCGGCGGCGGATCGCGGCGGCAACAGGCCCTTGTCCCTGAGGAATTTGCAGCCGCTCGATCCCATGTCGCAGCCCTTGTCCATCAGCGAAGCGCCGAGCGCTTCGTTCCTCGCCACACCTTTGCCGAGGCGATAGGCAAACCCCAGGCTGAAACAGCCGTTGGCGGAATTGAGATCGCAGCCTTTGCGGTAGAATTGCGTCGCCCGGGGAAGGTCCGGTGCTCCAGAGGCGGAATCGAGCAAAGAGCCGGCCCGGTAACAGGCCTCTCCCTGCTTCAGCTCGCAGGCACGGATATGGAAGGTCAGTGCGCGCACCGGATCCTTGGCGAGGCCGGTGCCCCGTTCGAGCCGATCGGCGATGTCGAAACAGGCCCAGCCATCGCCCCGGGTGCAGGCGGCCTGCTGCGCGGCGAGGGTGGGTTTGGGCGGTTCTGCAGCGTTCGCTGATGCGGCGTTTAACAACCCGGTAAGCAGAACCGCAACGAGTGCAGCAAATCCGTACCTTGCCATGCCGGCCGTCTCCTGACGCGGTTGCGGGATGCGCGGATGCTAGCGTTCAAATTTCATCGCCACAACACGAAACGCGCCAAGCGCCATACGGCTGTTGAGTTCCTGCGGATTGGCCGAGCAATGGTGCATGGCCGGAATCGAAACTCCGCCTGAGGCGAACCTGCTTCTCAGCCCAGATCCGCCTTCACGAAGTCTGCACAGCGTTCGCCGATCATGATGCTGGGGGCGTTGGTGTTGCCCGAAACAAGGCGCGGCATCACCGACGCATCGGCCACATAGAGCCCCTCGACCCCGCGCACGCGAAGCTTGGGATCGCACACGGCATCCCCGTCCGATCCCATCCGCGCCGTGCCGACCGGGTGATAGACGGTGTCTGACCGGTTGCGGATCATCTGTTCAAGCGCGGCATCATCATCAAGCGGAGTTGCGTGGCGGTCCTTGCCGCCATGTTTGGCAAGCGCAGGCGCCGTGAGGATGCGGTGGAGCAGGCGGACGCCCGCCTTCATAACAGCCATGTCCCGATCATCGGTCAGGAAGCCCGGATCGATGAGCGGCGCTGCTGCCGGATCGGCGCTGGCAAGCCGCACCGTCCCACGGCTTTGGGGGCGCAGCACACAAACATGGCCGGAAAAGCCCGCCTCCTTTACCTTCTCGAGCCCGTGATTTTCGAGGATCGCGGGCACGAAATGGAGCTGGAGATCAGGAACGGCAATACTTGGTGACGATTTCGCGAAGCCACCGGCTTCGGCATAATTGGTCGTCATCGGACCAGTGCGCGTGCGGATCCATTGCCAGAGCGACCCCGCCGTCTTGATAATCGTCTTCAGATTGGTGCCGCTGAAGACGTCACCCCCGGTCTCGAACCCCGCGACATAATCGATATGGTCCTGAAGGTCGCTGCCCACGGCAGGGCGATCCACCACGACGGGGATGCCATGCGCCTTCAAATGATCGGCCGGGCCAATGCCCGACAGCATCAACGTCTGCGCGGTGCCGAAGACGCCGCCTGCGAGTATGACCGCGCGACGGGCACGGATCGTCCGTCGTTTGCGTCCCTGTTTCATTACCACACCCACGGCGCGGCCATTTTCGATGATGACTTTTTCGACCAATGCGCCGGTCTCAACATGAAGCCGCCCGGATTCGCGGTTTGCCTCGACATAGGCGCGGGCCGACGTCCAGCGTTCGCCCTTGCGTTGCGTGACCTGATAGAGCCCGACGCCTTCGAATTGCGCGCCGTTGAAATCATCGTTGCGCACAAGCTGGAGCGAGGCGCCCGCTTCGACGAAATCGAGGCTTCCGGCGTTCGGACAGTTCAGGTCGCTGACCGTCAAGGGGCCATCGGCGCCGTGATAATCATCGCCACCGCGCGTATTGCTTTCGGCGCGTTTGAACCAGGGCAGCACATCCTTGTACGCCCAGCCGTCGCAGCCCAGTGCGGCCCAATTGTCATAATCCCAGGCACAGCCGCGGATATAGACCATCGCATTGATCGCGGACGATCCGCCCAGCCCACGCCCGCGCGGCTGATAACCGTTGCGGCCATTGAGGCCGGGTTGTGGCACGGTTTCGAATTTCCAGTTGGTGCTTGCGGGCAGAAAGGGAAACAAGCCCGGCGCGCGGACGCGGATGTCGGTATTCTTGCCCCCTGCCTCAATCAGGCAGACCGTATATTTTCCGTCTTCCGAAAGGCGCCCCGCAGCCGCACTGCCGCCTGAGCCTCCACCGACGACGACGATGTCAAATTCATCCATTCTGCTTTTCCAACCATCTCTGCTTGATTGTATCCGATGTGTCGCGGCTGCCGTCATGACTCCAGCCCGGCGGGCCGAACAGGTATCCCAACTTTGCCTTGAACGGTGCGCGCCACAGGTCCTTGGCGATGCCGATCCATTCGTGGAAGACGCTCCACAAAAGGTTGAAGGTGCCCAATTGCCTGACGATTCCATAACGGATCGGCTCATTATCGACTTCGGGTGTAAAGCTGCCGAACATCTTGTCCCAGACAATGAACACGCCGGCATAATTGGCATCGAGATAGCGCGGATTTGTTGCATGGTGGACGCGGTGATGGCTCGGCGTGTTCATCACGGCTTCGAACCAGCGCGGCATCCGCCCGATCACTTCGGTGTGGATCCAGAACTGGTAGATAAGGTTGATGCCGCCGACGAAAAACACCATCATCGGGTGAAAGCCAATCAGCATCAGCGGCAATCGAAAGACGAACGACCCCGCGATGAAACCCGTCCAGGTCTGACGAAGCGCGGTGGAGAGGTTATAATGCTGACTTGAGTGATGATTGACGTGGCTCGCCCAGAACCAGCGGACGCGATGCGCGGTGCGGTGAAAGACATAGTAGGCAAAATCGTCGAGGATGAAGCACGCGATCCACGCCCACCACTGGAACGGAATCGTGAACGCGCGGTACTGGTAGAGCCAGACTGACAGGCCCAAGATCAGCGCGCCTGTAAGCGCCCCGGCAACGCTGCTGCCAAATCCGAACAGCAATGAGGTCAATGTATCGCGCGGCTCATATTTTTCCGGTGCGCGAAACCGCGCCCAGATCATCTCGATGACTATAAGCAGCACAAAAACGGGAACCGCATAGTCGACCGGATTGGGAAGGTTCCTCATGTCAGATGCCTCAGGCCCGAGGCCCAATATTGCGCATTCTTGCCGAGATCGAGTGTGATCTTTCCGAACGTGCGCTCGCCGGTGCCGATGGTCAGGAAGTTTCGATCAAGCCGGGCAACCACGTTCCGGTCAAGCAACCGACCGACAAAATGTGCACCATTGCGGCGGATCAGCATCTGGCGGCCTTCGGCGTCTTTCAGCAATGCGCCTATCCCTGCCCGGTCGATCACCACCTCGCTCGGGTTGAAACCGCACAGGGCCTGATCGGCGAGCAGACGCGCCTGGTCCTCATCGCGAATGCGGACATCGCCACCGAGTTTCATCCACCGGGCAATTGCTGCCATCAACAAGACAGCGACGAGCGACAGCGCAAGCTGAACCAGAGCATTCATGCCTTGGCTCGCAAGATTTCCATCAATGTTGTGACAGGTGCGAGATCATAACCCGCATTTGTGGCCTTTTCCGCAAGTATGTCGGGATGTTCGCCGACCGCGGATTGCGCAAGCGCCCACAGCAGAGTCGATCGCGTTCCCGAGCGACAATAGGCCAGAACCCGACCCTTCGCATTTTCCAGCGCGTCTGACATGGCCGCCACCTGTACTTCCGAAAAGCCGGAATGGGTGATGGGGATTGCGACATAGTCAATTCCTGCCGCCCGCGCTGCGGCCTCGATTTCCGCACCGGGAACCTGATCGTCCGATTCGCCTTCCGGGCGGTTGTTGATGATCAGGGTCACGCCCAGGCCAACAGCTTCCGCTACGGCGTCGGTGCCAATTTGCGGGGCGACCATGATTGTTTCATCGAGTGTGCGGAACATCGTCCCTGTCCTCCTGAAAATTCCTTAGAACAGACAGAAATGCATCGCCATAGGCTTCAAGCTTGCGCGCGCCGACCCCGGTTATGCGGCCCAGCGAGTCTCTTGTTTCTGGTCGGAGCTGGGCCATCTCACGCAGGGTCGAATCGTGGAAGATCACATAGGGCGGCATACCGGCGTCCTCGGCAAGTTCCCGACGTTTTGCGCGCAACGCTTCAAACAGTGGGTTTCCGATCGGATTGGCTTGCTGCCCCCGTTTGCGACGGCGTTCCCGTTTGGGCGGTATGACAAGCTGAACACTGGTATCGCCCTTGAGGATGGC
>JANLST010000131.1:0-2848 GCA_031362505.1 Sphingomonadales bacterium | reverse complement strand
GATTCCGAAGCCGCTGTCACCGACGGTTGCCGGGCCGCCCAAGTTGCTCGTGAAATTCAACAGATTAACCAGATTGGTGGCACCAGAAAACGACTGCCATCCGATAAAGATTGGCGCTGCAAAATGATTCTCAAGCGTGCTGGTTTCGGTGTAGCTCAGGCCACCTGACGTGCTGAACGTATCGCTATAACCGCTCTCGCTTCCGAGGAATTCGAACATCAACTGTGCAGGACCATTAAGGATAATAGACGCGCCGACCGAAGCATAAACTCCAAAACCCAAATTGTTGAGCTCGCTCTGGAAATCGTTGTTACTTGGAATAGGCAAAGTTGAACCAAAATTAATGGTAACATCCGCAGCAGCCTGCGCGGTCACTGGAAGCGATATCGCCAAAGCAGCCGCCGTCAAAGAAACTTTCTTCATTGTTTTCCCCTGTACTCTTAAGGAATTAGGTTCGACTCAACGTTGCGAGCATGCGACTACCCAAAACCGGGTTAGCACAAGTTTACGAAAAATTAACCTGCAAAATGAATTGAATATAGGGTTTTTCGCAACTGCCCCATAATCGGACAGTTTAGAGATGATTTCCTAAAGCGGAACGACTTGTTCCGGCTGACTAGGCCGATCGCCTATACACTTGTGATCAGATGCTGCTCGATCGCCATACATACAAGGTGCCATGAGGCGAGCGTTGTCTATACACGGATCAAGCGGATAACGGATCAGCGGAGTGAACCAAGAAGCTCACCGTTAAGCGTGTATGTTCCGCAATATGGGAATCCTTAAGTCCCTCTAACTATTCAGCCTTTTGCGCAAAGAGGAAAGCGGTTCGCCGTAAAGGCGGCGCACAGCGCGATAAAGGCTTGTTGAATCGCCATAGCCAAGTTTGAATGCAAGTTCTTCGCCGCTTGTCCGTGGCCCTGAGAGCAGAGCTTCGAGTCGCGCCGTTAGTGATGCGTCGAGCAGTTGGGAAAATGTCGTTCCTTCTGAGGCGAGTCCTCGCTCGAGTGAGCGATGCGACAAACCAAGCCGGGTCGAAGTTTCATGGGCGTCGATCCTCCCTTCGGTGACACGGCTCAGGCATTGGTTGACACGAAATGTGAGGGATTAAGCATTTTTGACACGTTCAGCGCGTGCTCGCAGGGCATTGATGGACGTGGAAAAAGTTGCTGAATCAGCAAATGGCGACTTACGCGACACCAAGGTATCAGGGAAAATGAACTTTGTATTTTGATTGCCCCATGTAACGTTTGCGCCAAGCTCTGTTTCCAGTTGAGCGACATAGGAGGGGGCGGGGCCGGAAAACGCAAAGATGATCTCCGACGCCGCTTCGTTAACTATGCTATGAGCATAAGTCTTGATGTTTAAAGCGGCGATGAAAATCGAGCTTTGCCAGGCCCTTGTGTCAATTGAACCATCCGGCACCAGCTTCAACGTCTGCGATCGTGGTGCTTTTTCCAAAGTCAGTTTGACCATTGGCCATCTCAACGGCGAGAATTCAAGCATCACCTGAATTGCAGATGCAAAATCTGGAGAACTTCGCAGCGTCAGCCCAAAACTCGCCTGAGCGGCTTCGCTCCAGATTATCGGTAGCTTGAGAAACCAGTCTTCACCTTCAAGTGCCGCCAAATTTTCCAGGAAAGCCAGAAAAGCAGGGAGCGGCAATGCTTGGCTCAAATCGTCAGCTTCTTCGCCAGAGATATTCGTATTTGAGAGCAACCGGACACGCCGTTCTTGCGAGGTGCCGAAATGGCTCATTGAAAGTCTGAATAGTGACGAAACAACAAAGCGCGACTCGGGTGGCGTTGTGGGCATGGCAGACTATGTCATGGTATTGGCGCGTTTGGAACTATAAGGAGGAAGGCTGGGGATTGTGTCTCGCTGGATGCCTGCCTTGACTGGACAGCCTCATGTTCTCGTACCACTTTGTGTTTCACCCAATATTAACTATTGCAAGGCCGATCGGTTCATTGCGGGACAGTGATAATTGTTCGGTTTACAGGCTATTGAGATAGTGTATTTGGAGAATGCGACCCGAAGGCGATGTAAAAAACTACATTGTCCTTTAAACTAAAGCCCGGTGTTATTGTATGGGCTATTTTTATACAGTATTTAATTGATTCAATTGTTCATAAATTGGTTAATCTATAATATCAGGGGCGGTATTTGAGAATGACTTCACAAAAGCAGCGCACAATTCTTTTCAGCGTGTTGGTCGGTGTGTGCCTCATTTTCCTCGCCGCGCTATCAAGCCGCCCGGGCATGTTCGGACCTTCCAAACCATCGCATGAACTTCTTGATCGAAGTGCGGCAGAAGACAAACGTCTGAACGATGTGGCGATCCGAGACCTTCGGGACACCCAGGACGAAATCGCAAAAATGAAGGCCTTTGGCATTGGCATGCCGGTCGATGCCGGCCAATCCGGCACAGCACAGCGCTAGGACTGCCAGCGGCAACGTCGTCCCGTTCGTCTCTCAGACATTCCAAATGTTATCGCTTCGAACGAAACGCAGGCTTCCTGCGTTTTGATTTGTCGAAGATTGCCGTTTGGCGGAACGCGTGATGACACGCTCCAGAACTAGGGTAGCGCGCGATTAGATAGGCATACTTGCGCACCGCGCACAATATCGCGACATTGACCGGCAACAAACCACAGTTTGGGAGAACAATATGCGTGGCCTGTCGTTAACGATCACTTGCGTCGCATTTTGGTCGTCTGCCGCGTTGGGACAGGTCGAGACCACAGTCGACACGGCGGCGGCCTTTGGTGCACGTGAGGCTATTGCCTATGCCAGCCTGTCACCCGACGGCACGAAAATTGCCTTTCTTGGGCCTGGGCCTGGTGCG
>JANLST010000037.1:0-2001 GCA_031362505.1 Sphingomonadales bacterium | reverse complement strand
GTGGCGGATACGCTTCTGCTTGAACAGCGCGTCATAAATCGGAAGGACGGCTCCGCCCGGATAGCCGAAAATGACGTCCACACCGAGATCGCAAAGCGCCTCGATGAGGATATCGGCTCCTGACAGTTCCTTGGCCATCTCATTCACTTTCTCAAACTAACGCTTTTTAAAGGCTGCGCGGCTGTTGCACCGCAATACGACGAGCGCAAGCGCAGCCCGCTACTGATAACAAACTAATCTGTCAACGCCATATGTTGTAATTTAGTTGCTAAAATATTGATATTATCATTGTCTAATTGCGCGTCAATCCGCAGCCATTCACCCGGAGACTGATTGCGGAACCAGGTATATTGCCGCTTGGCATATTGGCGCGTCGCGGTTTTGGCCTGTTCGGCCAGGATTGGCGCACCAGCCGGATCGGCCAGCATTCCGGCAATTTCCCGCACGCCGATCGCACGCATGACGGGAAGGGATGGGTCGAGGCCGCGCGCAATGAGTGTCGCCACCTCTTTCTTGCCGCCTTCTGCCAGCATGGCATCAAACCGTGAATCGCATCTTGAGAGAAGCCATTCTCTTGGCGGCAAGAGGATCATCGGGACGAGGCGGACTTCGTTTCCGATTCCGCCTATCCGCTGTGCCTGCCAATGCGCGAGGGACATGCCTGTTGACCGCACAACTTCAAGCGCGCGCGCGACCCGGGTCGTATCGTTGGACGAAAGGCGGGCAGCGGCGGCGGGATCCTCTGCCGTCAAGGCAGAATGGGCCTCGGCCACCGACAGCGCCCGGACGGCCTGCCTGACAAGGGGATCAATATCGGGCACCGGCGCAATGCCGTCCAGCAGTGTGCGAATATAAAGTCCCGTTCCGCCGACCAGCAGCGGGATGCGCCAGTTTGCCCGTACCTTGGAAATCGTTTCGCGGGCGTCATCTGCCCATTGCGCCGCCGAATAGCTTTCGGCTGCGTCGACATGACCAAAAAGCCGGTGGGGCGTTTGCCGCTCGTCGGACGCGGATGGCCGTGCTGATACGATCCGCAAGTCGCGATAGACCTGGCTCGAATCTGCATTGATTATGGTGACCGGAAGCAATCTTGACAGCGCAAGCGCAAGCGCCGACTTGCCGCTCGCCGTCGGGCCTGCGATCAGGATCAATGGCAGTTTTTCTGGATCGGATTTCATGTTCACAGCTACCCTTATAGCGGCAGACGCGCTGAATGAAGGTGATGTTTCTGCGCTGGCCGACCGATTGGGCGAAGCGGGTGCAGATACGGTCGCGCAAACCTGGCTTGAACGCGGGAGCGCGTGCGATCTTCATTTCACCGGCGATGCGCCAAGCGTGCGTGCGGCATTGGAAGGCGCGATTCCGGGAATCGATGTTGTCGTGCAGAAAACTGCCGACCGCCGCCGCCGCCTGATCGTGGCAGACATGGATTCAACCATGATCACGGTCGAATGTATCGACGAACTCGCCGACTATGCCGGTATCAAACCCCAGATTGCCGAAATTACCGAGCGCGCGATGCGCGGCGAACTCGATTTCGAGGATGCGCTCAAGAGCCGTGTCACCTTGCTCAAAGGCCTGCCACAAGCTGTGATCGCGCAATGTCTTGCAGAGCGGGTGAAGATCATGCCGGGTGCCAGGGAGCTCGTCCAGACGATCCGGGCGCATGGCGGATATGCTGTGCTCGTCTCGGGTGGTTTTACCCGCTTTGCCGAGCCGGTCGGCGCTGAAATCGGTTTCGACCGCGTGATCGCCAACCGTTTGGGAATCAATGCTGGCGTGCTCAACGGCTCTGTCGAAGGCCGGATCGTTGGTGCAGCTGGCAAGAAAGAAGCGTTGCTCTCGACGCTGGCCAAAAAGGGCTGGTCATCTGCCGATTCACTCGCTGTGGGGGATGGCGCCAACGATATTCCGATGATCGAAGCGGCCGGCCTTGGCGTCGCCTATCACGCCAAACCGAAAACTCGCGCGGCCGCAGATGCAGGCGTGACGCATGGCGAT
>JANLST010000303.1:0-13099 GCA_031362505.1 Sphingomonadales bacterium | reverse complement strand
GACCGGCGTAACAGCGGTGCAGGCCCTGTTTGTCAAGCGCAACGGACGGGCTATGGGGCTTCATGCACATTCATTCGTTAATCGAAGATTCCGCCTCTCTTGCCAATCTCTGCGCGCGTCTGGCCGAATCGCCCTTTGTCGCGGTCGATACAGAATTCATGCGCGAGAACAGTTATTGGCCCGAACTGTGCCTCATCCAGATCGCCGATGCGAACGAGGCAGCGGCCATCGACCCGATGAAGGATGGGCTTGATCTCGGCCCTTTGCTTGATCTGCTTGTCAACAATGAAAATATTCTCAAGATTTTTCATGCAGGCGCTCAAGATATTGAAATTGTTTATAATCTTACCGGAAAGACGCCGCATCCACTTTTCGACACGCAGATCGCAGCCATGGCCCTTGGGCAGGGCGAACAGATCGGATATTCAAATCTGGTCGATAGCTGGTTGGGCATCCAGTTGGACAAAGGTGCCCGGTTCACAGATTGGGCCCGTCGTCCGCTCGACAAGCGCCAGATCGACTACGCAATCGGCGACGTGACCCATCTGTCCGTTTTGTTTCCCCAGATGCTCGAAAGATTGCGCAAAACAGGCCGTGGGGGCTGGCTTGACCAGGAAATGGAACGGCTGGCCGATCCGGCAAATTATATCAATGAACCCGAACAATCCTGGAAGCGCATCCGGATCGCAGGGCGCAAGCCCGACTTGCTCGGACGGCTCAAAGCGATCGCAGCGTGGCGCGAACGTGAGGCGCAGAACAAGAATCTGCCACGCGGCCGAATCATCAAGGATGAGACGATGGCGGATATCGCTGCGCATCCACCGCGCAGCCAGTCCGATCTTTCCAAGGTGCGCGGGCTCTCTCCCGCATGGGCAAACAACGATATTGGCGGACGACTACTTGCGGTTCTCGCTGCAGCGGAACCGCTTCCCGCAGATGAAATGCCGCCACGCGATGACAAAAAGCCAGGATTGGGCAAGGAAGGCGCGTTGGTTGCCGATCTTTTGAAGCTCCTTCTGAAAATCCGGTCGCGCGAAATCAGCGTGGCCGCCCGACTGCTGGCCCGTTCCGAAGAGCTCGAGCTTCTTGCCGCCGGGCAGCGTACAGGCTTGCCGATGCTGGAAGACTGGCGATTCGATCAGTTCGGTCGCGATGCGCTTGCCTTGGTAGAGGGCAAACTCGCTTTTGCCGTGCTCGATGGCAAATTGTGCATGACGCGCACACCGGACGAATTGACGTCATGACGGCGAATATGCGCCCTATATTCGACGAATTTCCGGGCTTTTCCCAAGCGCAGTAGCGAGTTGCTTGAGTCGGCGCTCAACCGCATCGCCCAACAGTACATCGGCATCTCCCGTGAGTGACAGGATCAATTTATCCGCGTCGATGGATACGGCCGAAGCCTTGAGCGGAGTAGCAACGCCGCCGCTGAGACGCTGCCCCAATCGCATTGCCAGTCCCCAATTTTTTGCGCGCGACAGGTCTTCTGGCGCCGCGACGGCACCCAGAAGCGAAGGCTTGGCATTCCCGCCGCCAAAGGCCGCAAACAGGGCTTGCCCGATCATTGCCCGCCCGCGCGCGTCAAGGCCCAGCCAGTTTCCATGCAGCGCAACCTCGAGTCCACGTTCAGCCCGGAAATCGGGATTTGCCGCCCAGCCAATATCGCCAAGCAGACAAGCGGCCAGCCTGAGCCTTTGGTCCACTTCCTGCTCAAACATGAAGAGCGGCGCGATCCATGCGTTGAGCAAGTCACCATGCTCTGCAAACCGCCCCTGCAAATCGCCTTCAGCGCGGGTTGCCTCGATAAGCGGATCAAGCGCCCGTTCGGATGGAGAGAGGGAGCGATAGTGTAACCCTTCGCGCAGTCCTGTTGCCGAAACGATCAGGGATTGCGGCCGGATCAGGCTTGTAAGTGCTGCCAGCAGTGCCGCCGCATCGGCCATGGCGGGATATCGCGCGTTCCCGACAATATTCTTTTCTTTCAGAATATTGCGATCAAGCCTTGCAACTGCCCGCACGAGACTTAGCGCCGCAATGGGGGGCATGCTGTAGTGATGGACTATGGGCAGCGGATAGCGCGCAAGGAACATGTGAATTTTTGCGAGTGATCGCCAGGAGCCGCCGACCAGATAGAATGGCAAACCTTTGCCTAACGCCGCCCAACCCTTCGGTTTGAGCAATAAATTGACCTGCCTTCGTAATTCGGCTGCTCCTTGCTCGCGAATTGCGCCGATGCGCAAAACACCGAACGGAAAAGACTCGCGCTCCAACACGCACCCGCCCGCAACATGCGCCAATTCGAGGCTGCCACCACCCAAATCTCCAACAATACCGTTGGCGTTTTCAAAGCCGGCAATGACGCCGAATCCTGCGGCTTCGGCTTCTTCGTCTCCAGAAAGGAGCCTCACGTCCAGCCCCAGGGCCCGCACGTCTTTGAGAAACTCATCCCCGTTGCTGGCTTGCCGAACAGCCGCAGTCGCGACTGTGGTAGGCTGGTTAACGCCCATCATTGCAGCAATATATTGAAACCGAGCGAGCGATTTGAGAGTGGCCTGCATTGCCTGTTCATCGAGGCGGCCAGTCACGACCACCGCCCTGCCCAGGCCGGCCATCACCTTTTCATTGAATAGCACCGAAGGCGCGCGCGGTGGGCCATTGAACACCACCAGTCGGACCGAGTTCGATCCGATATCGATCACTGCATGGCGCGGAGATGCGGCTATTTCTTCCGGTTGAAACTCAGTTTGGGCACCGCCGATGCCTTGTCGAGCGCCGCGCCGCGCCCCGAAAGCGACGGGTTCGTCATGAAATAGCGGTGGAGATTGAATGGTTTTTCTCCGTGCGCAACGCGAATATAGCGGCCATCTGGCTGCAATTCCCAGCTTTGCTCATTATCAAGCAGATTGGCAACCATCACCTGATCAAGAACCTGGTCATGAACCGTCGGATTCTCGATCGGGAGCATATATTCGACACGCCGGTCAAAGTTGCGCTGCATCCAGTCAGCAGACGAGATATAAACACGTGCCTTGTCGTTCGGTAGCGCCGCACCGTTGCCAAATGCCCAGATTCGACTGTGTTCAAGAAACCGGCCGACGACGGATTTCACCCGGATATTGTCCGAAAGCCCCTGAACGCCCGGCCTCAAGCAGCAGATACCACGGACGATCAGGTCAATCGGCACTCCAGCCCCGCTTGCCTCGTAAAGTTTCTCGATGATGGCCGGATCGACCAGCGAGTTGAATTTGGCCCAGATTCCAGATTTCTTGCCTGCGTGCTGATTGGCGATCTCGATGTCGATCAGGTCAAACAGCGACGATCGCAAGTTGCGCGGACTCATCTTGAGCATTTCGAGCTTTGACGGTTCGACATAGCCTGTGATGTAATTGAAAATCTGCGCCGCATCGCGTCCCGCACGCGGGTCAGCGGTGAAGAAACTCAAATCGGTGTATATCCGCGCCGTGACGGGATGATAATTGCCGGTGCCGAAATGGCAGTAGGTGCGATATTTGCCATTCTCCCGGCGAACGACCATCGAAATCTTCGCGTGGGTCTTCCAGTCGATAAAGCCATAGACAACCTGGACGCCGGCGCGTTCGAGCTGGTTGGCCCAAAGCAAATTCTGCTCCTCGTCGAAGCGCGCCTTGAGTTCGACCACGGCCGTAACCGACTTGCCGGCTTCGGCTGCATCGATCAGGGCGCGAATCACGGCAGATTGCTTGCCTGCGCGATAAAGTGTCTGCTTGATTGCCACCACGTCGGGATCGGCCGCCGCCTGACTCAGGAACGCCAACACGACGTCAAATGCCTCGTAGGGGTGATGGACCAGAATGTCCTTTGCCGAAATCGCTGCAAAGCAATCGCCATCATGCTCCCGAATGCGCTCGGGGAAGCGCGGTGTATAGGGCGTGAACTTCAGATCCGGGCGATCTTCCTCAACCAGTTGGGCAAGGTCACCAATCCCCAGAAACCCGCCGGTTTCGGAGATGATTGCATCATTTCCGCCAAACTCCTGCTTGACGACGGCTTCAAGCTGTTCGGGCATGCCGGTCTCGACTTCAAGACGGATGACCCGACCTCGTCGGCGGCGCTTTATCGCGCTGCGGAAATAGCGAACGAGATCCTCTGCTTCTTCCTCGATTTCGATGTCACTGTCGCGGATGATCCGGAAGGCCCCAGAGCCTAACACTTCATATCCTGGAAACAACAAGCCGGTGAAGCGGCGAAGCATGGTTTCCATCGTCACATAGCGGGCCTTGCGCCCCGGTATCCTGATAAATCTTGGCAAAGCGGCAGGAATCATCACGAGTTCGCGAATCGGTTCTCCATCGGAGATGCGCTTGAGATCGAGCAAAAGACTCAGCCCCTGATTCGGGATAAAGGGAAATGGATGTGCCGGATCGAGCGCCTGCGGCGTGAGTACAGGGAAAATCTGCTCCCGGAAATGTTGTTCAAGTGCCGCTACGGCCTCGCCTTGAATGGCATCGCCATCGAGAACGGAGATCCCAGCGCCACCAAGCTCTGCATGAAGCCGCGCCCATTGCGCCTGCTGCGCAGCCATGAGCGCATCGGCGTCTCTGTCTATGGCATCAAGTTGCTGTGTAGGCGTCATTCCATCTACACTTCGCTCTTCAATATTCTGTAATTGCTGACCTTTTAGTCCAGCAACACGAACCATGAAAAACTCGTCGAGATTGCTCCCCGAGATTGAGAGAAACCGCACCCGTTCGAGCAATGGGTGCGCAGGATTGATCGATTCTTCCAGAACGCGCTGATTGAACGCGAGCCAGCTTAGTTCCCGGTTGAAATAACGGGCGCCAGACTCAACGCCAACGAGCGCACCGTCTGCCGGTCCTTCATGACTGTCCACTTCGTTGAGCATTCTTCACCTATTCCGCTTCGCCAATCAGATGCTGCTCCACAAGAACGGAGCGCGCTAATCTGGTCGTAACAGCACGATGTTGCGAAAGTGCGACTGTATCAATCGCATCGACAATCCGCATCAAAGCTACATAGCTCCGTTCGATGCGGCTGGCGATATAAGCAATTGTGTCCGGCGTAATCTGCAGGCCACGGCGGGCGAACAGTTTTTCAAGAAGCATTCGCGACAGCATGTCGTCCGGCTCTTCCAGAGTGAAAATGGGCGTTGCAGATAACCGCGAAGCCAAGTCGGGCAAGCGCACTTTCCAGACAGGCGGGGGCGAAAGCGCAACGATCAAAAGCGGTCGTCTCTCCTCCTGCGCGATGTTCCAGCGATGAAAAATGCTCGCTTCCGCATGAAGCTCGGCATCGTCAATCAAGGTTCCGCCCGTCTTGGCGGCAAAAATTCGACCAAGCAGCGAGCGTCCGGATTTACGTGGTCCTGTCAGGATAGCCGCGCGAACCGGCCAACTGCCGGGGCGATCGACTCCATCAACCGCCAACCTGTTTGCCGAAGTGACAATGAAACTTTCGGCATCCTCTGGCGCGGGCCAGTCGAATGGCAATGCAATCTGGCTCATTGGCCGCTGCGGCTGATGCGGAGCGTCCCGCCCCCCTCTTGCACTTTGAAGCCGCGCGCCGAAAGGGCGGACTTCAGCGCAGCAAGATCACCGGTAAACGATACGCGCATCACTGAAACACCCCCAAGGGCAAGACTTCCGGTTGAAACCGACCTCACTCCGGTAATGCTGCGGACAGTGCCTTCTGTGCTGCTGACCGAGGCAACGTCGGGCGTATCGTATTGAATGGTAAATGCTGATGTGCCAGCCGTTGCGGTCATCGTCTCGGGCGTATCCGGCGTAAGGCCTGTTTCCAGCAACGGCGTTTCTCCTGTCTCAAGCAATGACGGGTCAACCGGTTGCTCGATGATCAGCGACGTATCGGGGCGCAAGCGACCATTGGCGAGGGCTTCGACGAACATCTGATCCAACCGACGCACGCCTTCATCCATCATGCGTGGAATGCCCGCGCTCGATCCGACACGCAGTACAAAATTGGATAGCGGGCGATTGTCCGGGCCGAAACGTGCCGAGAAGTGACCAATCACCGGCCCGCCCGGCCACATCCGCTCGAGCCTGACCTGCGGCACCAGCACGTCGGCCGCGCCATATTGATCGAGCAGCATCCGCCACCAGCGTCGGCCCGGACGTCCGGTTTGGCCATAATTGAGCAAAAGTGGATCCGCACCGGTTCCACTCGGCCTTACATAATCGATCGAACTGCCTCCGGTGCGGAACCGTGCCCAGGCTTTCTGCCATTCGGTGCGGGTCTCAAAACTTTGCGGTGTCCCGCCGGACCACTGCACCGGGATGACGAGCAATGGCGCCGAACGGATCGTTGAACCGCTCACACCCAGAATCTGACCGGCGCGTACCCGGTCGAAAAGGACGCCCAATGTCGCAACGTAACGATTGGGTCCGATCTGCTCATCTTCAACGACGATCCCGGCGACGATCGAGTCGAGCGCCGAATCATTCAATCCCGGCGCTCCGGCTCCGTGGATCTTACCCCAAAGCAGCCTCCAGCCCTGACGCTGGGCTTCGCGCCAGCCTCCAAAGCGGGCCGCATCAGCGCTTTTCGCAGCAATATCGACCTTGATGCCTGAAACTTCAAAGTCAGAAGAGCTGTCAATCGGCGCAATCCCGCGGTCTCCGCCCTCGATTTGCGCAATGACGGCAGCGCCGAATCCCGCAACCGCTAGCGCGATGGCGAATGGGATCGGACGCAAAATGCGGGAAAAATCGCTCACCTTGCCCTTTTGGCGATGGAATCGTGGAATTCCAAGCGCGTTGTGGATAGCAGGGGCGCGATGAATCACAGACATAACCAGTCAGAGCCTTATACCTATGCCAAGGCAGGGGTTTCAATCTCCGCAGGAAATGCGCTTGTCAGGGCCATTGCTCCGCTCGCCAAATCGACGCGCCGTCCCGGCGCAGACGCAGATCTTGGCGGATTTGGCGGATTTTTCGATCTCAAGGCAGCCGGCTTCCACGACCCCCTTCTCGTCGCTGCGAATGACGGGGTCGGGACGAAACTGAAACTCGCTATCGATTCGGGGCGACATGACGGTGTGGGAATCGATCTGGTTGCAATGTGCGTGAACGATTTGATCGTCCAGGGTGCCGAGCCGCTCTTCTTTCTCGATTATTATGCCAGCGGAAAACTCGACCTTGTCATCGCGGAGCGTGTTGTCGCCAGCATCGCCGAGGGCTGCAAGCAGGCAGGATGTGCGCTGATCGGCGGCGAAACGGCAGAAATGCCAGGCATGTACACAGATGGCGATTATGATCTTGCCGGTTTTTGCGTTGGCGCGGTCGAGCGTAATCAGGTGCTGACTGCAGACAAGGTCGCCGATGGCGACGTGATTCTCGGGCTTGGCTCGTCCGGCATCCATTCGAACGGTTTTTCACTGGTCCGACGATTGGCGGCAGACAAGGGCTGGAAACTCGATCGCCCTGCCCTGTTCGACCAGAACGTCATTCTCATCGATGCCTTGATGGCGCCAACCCGGATATATGTGAAATCCTTGCTCCCCGAAGTCCGCAAAGGGCACATCCATGCGATGGCGCATATTACGGGCGGTGGGTTGCTCGAGAATATTCCGCGTGTCCTGCCCGAAGGCCTGCACGCGCATATCGACGCCAGCCTCTGGCAGCAGCCTCGGTTGATGGCATTCCTGCAGGCACAGGGAAATATCGAGCCGGAAGAAATGGCACGCACCTTCAATTGCGGTATCGGAATGGCGGTGGTCGTCGCTCCGGACAGGGCAGCGGGCGTTATGGCCGCACTCACATCTGCGGGTGAACAGGTTGTCCGGATTGGCCATATCGCTTCGGGAGAAAAGGGATGCACCGTAACAGGTGACGCGGATACTTGGACAGCGATGGCGGGATGGAGTTGCACCCACAATGGCTAAGGCGCGTGTAGCCGTTTTGATTTCCGGCCGGGGATCGAACATGGCCGCGCTGGTTTATGCCGCCAAACATCCAGAATGCCCGTTCGAGATCGTCCTTGTCGCCGCCAATGATCCCCACGCACCGGGCCTCAAGCTGGCAGCCGCCGAGGGGATTCCGGTCTTCGCCCAGAGCCACAAGGGACTGAAACGCGCCGAATTCGATTTGATCATCACCGCAGAGCTGAAAAGGGCCAGGACTGAATTCGTCGCCCTTGCCGGGTACATGCGGCTCCTTTCCCCAGAATTCGTCGGTGAATGGCGTGATCGCATCCTCAATGTTCACCCCTCGCTTCTGCCCAAATACAAGGGACTCGACACACACGAGCGTGCGATTGGCGCGGGAGACACGGTTTCGGGCTGTACGGTGCACATCGTAACCGCTGAACTCGACGACGGACCCGTTCTCGGCCAAACCGAGGTTGCCATCCTTACCGACGACACGCCCGATACGCTGGCAGACCGTATCCTGATCGCCGAACACCAGCTCTATTCGCGGGTGCTGGCAGATTATGTCGCCCGCGAGACCGCTCCCGACTGGATACTCGGCCAGATCCGTTCACTTGCGCTCGCGCTGCCCGAGTCCGAGGAAAAGGTTTCGCACGGTTCGCCCGGCTTCTTCATCAAGGGTGGCAAGTTTTTTGCCTATTTCAGCTATGATCATCATCATGACGGCGTGACAGGCCTGCTGGTCAAGGCCAGCGGCGTCGAGGAACAGGCGATGCTGATCGAACACGACCCTGATCTTTACTACAGGCCGGCCTATTTCGGCCCTTCAGGCTGGATTGGCATCCGGCTGGATCGTGGCAGCAATGACTGGAGCCATATCGGCGAATGGCTGCGCAAGAGCTGGTTCCACATCGCACCCGCCCGTTTGAGCAAGGCGCACTTTGTCGCTGACGAGTTTTAGCGACCGAAATCAGCCGCGCGGCGAATGAAGCCCCTGGAGCGGCTGGCCGAACAGCGCTGCCCGCCCGCGGGTCGCGGCTTCAAGGATCGGCCGCTCGAGCGCGAAATAATGGCTCGGCGCCATCCCAATAAACCTCTGAAAATCGCGGATCATATGGCTCTGGTCGACATATTGTGGATCAAGGAAATCGGACCATTCCTCATAGGGCCGCGCATGCAGCGTCCCCAGCATCCGCAAAAAACGCTGACGGCGAAGAAGCAGTTTTGGCGGAAAGCCGAACCCGCGTTTGGAGAGCCGCGCCAAGCGACTCTGCGGCAGACCGAGCGTCGTTGTAATTTGTTCGACGGTCGCACTCGCCGGATCGATCAGGACCTGGAACAACGCCTTGACCTGGTCATCCAGCGGGGAAGGTGTGCTTTTGTCGAGCATCGCGAGCATGAAACGGTTGGCGGCATCGGCCCGAGATTCGAAATCCGGAGCCGCCTTGACGGCGGTTTCAAGTCGCCCGGCATCCTCACCCAGGATCGCGGCCAAAGGTGCGAAACGATCCGCCCACTCATGCGCACTGACACGCCAGAGCCGGTTCCAGCCGGTTGGCAAGACGCCGATGCCAAAGGCCCGTCCAGCATGACCGCGAATGAATGTCGGGCGGCTGGTGGGCCCCTGAATGATTGCAATGGGCAGCCGCGACAGTGCGTCAGGCGAAGGACCGAACGCCCAGGGATCATCGAGCGTCATCCTGATATTAGCCCATTCGGGATGGAGCCAATCCTCGATGATCCCGTCTCCGGTCACCGTGATTTCCCAGATGGTCGAAAGATAAGGGCGAAGCCGCTCGTCGGGAACTGCAAAGCGGACGATGACCTCTGCCATCGTTCAGCGGTTCAGATGTTCAACGATTTCGGGCAACAGGCTGGCATCACCACAGGCTATGACATGCCCGTCACTGCCGCTTGTTAGCCTTTCTCCCTGCCAATTGCACATGATCCCGCCCGCCCCTTCGACGACGGGCACCAGAGCGGCAAAATCATGCAGCTTCAGGCCGGACTCGACGACAAGGTCTATCTGACCGATGGCGACAAGTCCGTAATTATAGCAATCGCCGCCGTATAGCGTGTCACGCGTCACTGGTATCAGGCGTTCAAACGCGCGCAGATGCTCGGTCGAGAAGGCGGCGGGCGATGTTGTTGCCTGCAATGCATGCGCGAGGCTGGTGCACCGCCTCGTGCTTGCGGGTTGGCCATTGAACTGCGTTGTTTGGCCAAGGGCGCCGATCCAGCGTTCTCCGCTGATTGGCTGGTCAATCAGTCCGATGACCGGGATTCCCTCCTCAACCAGCGCAATCAGCGTCCCGAAGATCGGACGACCCCCAACAAAGCTGCGCGTCCCGTCGATCGGATCGAGCACCCAGACGCGCGACGCGCCTTCGCGGGTGCTGCCATATTCCTCTCCGACAATCCCGTCATTGGGCCTTTCGACCTCGAGGATTGCCCGGATTGCCGCTTCCGCCGCCCGATCGGCAAGCGTAACCGGAGAGGCATCCGCCTTCATCTCCAAGCCGAATTCGGCCCGGAAATAGGGCCGGATGGCCGCTCCCGCCGCATCGGCAAGACGGCCGGCCAGGGCAAGATCAGCCGACAATTTCGTCCGGCTTGAAGAAATAGGCGATTTCGATCGCGGCATTTTCGTCGCTGTCAGAGCCGTGGACCGAATTGGCTTCGATCGATTCGGCGAAGACCTTGCGAATTGTGCCTTCATCGGCATTTTCCGGGTTCGTTGCACCCATGATGTCGCGATTGCGCTGGACGGCATTTTCGCCTTCGAGCACCTGCACGATGACCGGGCCGGACGTCATGAACGCGACAAGATCGTTGAAGAAGGGGCGATCACGGTGAACGCCATAAAAGCCTTCTGCCTGTTCCTTCGTCATCCGGATACGCTTGGAGGCAACGACACGCAGGCCGGCGTCCTCCAGCATCTTGGTGACGCCGCCGGTCAGATTGCGACGGGTGGCATCGGGCTTGATGATCGAAAAGGTACGATTGGCGGCCATGTCTGGTCGTCTCCATCTGGACTATAGGGGTTGGAATTGGCCGCGCCTCTATCGTGTGCGGGGTATGAGAGCAAGGGGTGCTTCATTCCAGTCGAGCCGTTCGACGCGCTTGACGATCATGTACTGCAAAAAAATGGCCCGACGATTGCGCGCCGGGCCGAATGGAGGGACACCAGAAGCGTCCTTCCGAGGAGGAAAATCGGGAATAGCGCAAACAGGACGCCCGTCCTTGATCTCGATCAAAACTGGTCGGCGCGCTTTGCAGGGCTCAGGACAGGATCAGTTTCCCCCCGGCGATCACAAGAACGCAGCCCAGTGCCTGCAACAGGCGATTTGCGGGCAACCGGTTCAGCCCCAATTGTGTGCCAACGAGCGCGCCGATCATCACCGAGCCGATGAAATAGGGAAGCTCAGGTGGCAACCCTCCCACGCTTCTGAGATTTCCGGCAAGTCCGGCAATCGACACACAGAGAATAAATGCCGCCGAAATTCCAGACGTCTTGCGAACCGTTTCCCAGCCACGGAACAGGATTAGAGGGCTGAGGAAGATGCCACCGCCTGTCCCGGTGAGGCCCGACAATGTGCCGATGATCGCTCCTGAGCCGATCGCAACGATCAATGGCGGTGGGCTGGGTTCCGCCAACGCATCCTGTGTCCGAGGCCAGAAAAGCCGCACAGCTGCAACCCACAGGATCAACCCGACCAGTGGGCGATAGAAATGCCCCGGTAAGGTTATCCCGCCCGCAATAAACGCCGCAGGGACTGCACCAACTACGAAAAACAGTAACAATCGCCAGTTAATCAGCCCCGCACGTGCAAAGCGGAACGTCGCAAAACTGGCGACAACGATATTCAGCACCAATGCTGTCGGCCGCATTGTCGCCGGTGCGACGGCAAAGAGTGTCATGATCGCCAGATAGCCCGAGGCGCCGGCATGGCCGACAGACGTGTATAGCGCGGCCGCCAATCCCATCAGCACAGCAATTATGATGAGCGTGTTGGTGTCCATTCAAAGTCCCGGATTGCCTTGTGAAGTTTGCTTTCTGGCGGAACACAAGATTCGTTACAAGGTTCGCCCTAATCTTCGACGTCAACTGCATCGCAACCCGGTTGACCCTTACGTATACGTAAAGTAACAGGCCTGAATGTCTACTGCGACCGTCGAGGTAGCCGATCCGCGCGATCGGCACCAATATTCGATTTCCGACCTGTCCGACGAGTTCGAAATCACGGCGCGTGCGCTGCGTTTTTATGAGGATGAAGGCCTGATCGCCCCAATACGGCGCGGGCTGACTCGCGTGTATACCAAGCGGGACCGCGCCCGGCTGGCCTGGATCCTGCGCGCGAAACGGGTGGGTTTCAGCCTCTCGGACATTCGCGAGATGATTGATCTCTATGACATTGGCGATGGCCGCCATGCGCAGAGGCTGGTCACCGTCGAGAAATGCCAGGCGCGGATTGACCTGTTAAACCGCCAGCGCGTCGATATTGATGCACATATTGATGAACTGTCCCGTTTCATCGATATTGTAAGAAAGGCGGACGCATCCGGCGACGTCTGATTGGCTTTCCATAGCGGAGACGTCCCATGCCACACTATCGAGCCCCTGTTCGCGATACCCGGTTTATCCTTGACCATGTGATCGGGCTCGATCGCTATGCGAACCTGCCCGGATTTGAAAATGCAACGCCTGAACTGGTTGATGCGATCCTGACCGAAGGTGGTCGTGTGTGCGAGGAGATCTTGTTCCCGCTGAACAAATCGGGCGATGAGCAGGGCTGCACCCGCCATCCTGACGGCACGGTCACCACGCCCGATGGGTTCAAGCAGGCTTATCGCACCTATCGTGAAGGCGGCTGGGTCGGGCTTTCCGCACCGGAAGAATTTGGCGGACAAGGCCTGCCCCATGTCATCAGCACGGCAATGGAAGAATTCCGCATGGCGGCCAACCAGTCCTTCGGGATGTATCCCGGCCTCACAATGGGCGCTGTGGCGTCGATTCTGGTGAAGGGTTCACAGGAGCAGAAGGCTAAATATGTTCCAAAGATGATTTCGGGCGAATGGGGCGGGACGATGAACCTGACCGAATCCCATGCGGGCACCGATCTTGGCCTGATTCGTACCCGGGCGGAACCACAATCCGATGGCAGCTACCGGATCACGGGTACAAAAATCTTCATTTCGGGTGGCGAACACGACCTG
>JANLST010000298.1:0-2242 GCA_031362505.1 Sphingomonadales bacterium | reverse complement strand
AAAAGATTGGTGGACACACTTGGGCTCGAACCAAGGACCCGCTGATTAAGAGTCAGCTGCTCTACCAACTGAGCTATGCGTCCAATCCAGCGCAAACGCCCTTTAGGAGGGCTGCGGGAAGCGTCGCGCTAGCATGGAGTTTGCTATTTGCAAACCCCTAAGTGAACGAAGTGCGCCCTCTATTGCTGCGTTCAATTGACATGAGGATGCCAATGCAGATCATGACAGTCAGCATCGCTGTCCCGCCGAAGGAAACGAGTGGAAGCGGGATGCCGACGACCGGGGCGAGGCCCATCACCATCATCAGATTGATCGTGAAGTAGAAAAATATGGTGCTTGTCAGGCCCGCTGCTGCCAACCGTCCAAAACGTGTCGGCGCTTTGGCTGCGACCCGCATTCCCCACCGGAACAAGAGCAAGAAGGCACCAATAACAAATATTCCGCCCATTAGACCCCATTCTTCCGCCATTGTCGCAAATACGAAATCGGTGTGGCCTTCAGGCAGATAATCAAGGTGGCTCTGTGTGCCATTAAGAAAGCCTTTGCCGAACACACCGCCCGACCCGATCGCGATCTTCGATTGGGTTATGTGATATCCTGCACCCAGAGGATCACTCTCTGGGTCGAGGAAAATAAGGACGCGCTTTCGCTGGTAGTCATGGAGCACAAAAAAGTAAGCGATCGGCGCGATCGCAGCAACGGCTGCCCCTGCCGCAAGGAACAGGCGCATCGGCAGGCCTGCCAGGAACATGACCGTCACACCGCCGGCAACAATCATCAATGCTGTTCCAAGATCGGGTTGCAGCATCACAAGCGCTGCCGGCATTCCGATCAGCATGCCAGGCAGCCAGATTGCATTCCACCGACGTATTTCGCCTGAAGGAAGCACATCGAAAAATCGCGCCAGTGCGAGGACGATAAAGAGTTTCATCAGTTCCGATGGCTGCAATCGGATGATCCCCAGATCAAGCCATCTTTGGCTCCCGCCACTTACCGCACCCAGGAGTTCTACAAAAAGCAAAAGCCCGAGAATGATCGCATAACCGGGAATGGCGATTTCCTTCCATCGCCGTTCGTTCACACGAGAAAGGGCGAGCGCCAAGATCATGAACACTGCAAATTTGATTCCCTGGGATTCAGCCCACGGCTTCAGGCTGCCGCCGGCGGCTGAATAAAGGACAATGAGGCCAAATCCGCCAATGGCGAGCACGATAAAGATCACGCGCCATGGAAGCGACGCAAAAGGCTCTGGCAGGAAGGAATGCTGGTTCAATCGCTGGTCGCTTCCGTTGCATTTCCAACATCAGTCGGGAGTGACGGTGTGCCGGGGTTGGCCACGGCGCTGTTCGCTACTGCGCCAGGCGATAGGGCCGGTGGGAGTGCATTGATCGATTCTGAAGCAGCCCAACCGGCCCGTCTTGCGGCCATACGGGTCTTGATATCACCGCCCCAACTCGCTTCCTGGACCAAAAGTGAAGCCATTGCCTTGTCCGGATCGAAAAGGAATGTCATTGCATCTCGAACCAATGGGGCCGCAGCGCTGGCACCGAAGCCTCCATGTTCGACGATGCAACCCATCGCATAAAGTGGCGCATCAGCTGGCGCGTAGGCGATGAAAAGCGAATGATCACGCTGTTTCCACTCAAGGCTTGCATTTGAACGCACGCCGCCGGCACGCTCGGCCATTGTGATCCGGCGGACCTGCGCAGTACCGGTCTTTCCAGCCATCAGGACGCCTTCGACCGGGAGTTTCGCTACAGATGCTGTGCCGCGCCCGCTGTTGACGACCCCGGTCATGGCATCGCGAACAAAGGCCAGATGCTGGGGGTCGACGTCAAGGAGAGGAGCCGGAGTGGATTTCTGCGCCATTGTCAGCCGTGGAACAAGTTTTCGACCGCTTGCGATACGCGCTGTCATGACCGCCAACTGCAGCGGATTGACCAGCATATAGCCTTGGCCGATCGAACTGTTGACAGTGTCGAATGTTGACCATTTTTTCTTGTAGCGCCTCTCCAGCCATTCGGGGTCTGGGACGGTTCCATAGCGCTGTGATGTGACCGGGAGTTCAAATTCGGCGCCGAGGCCAAGTTCGCGCGCCATCGCGGCGAGCGGCTTCATGCCGGCTTGCTTGGCCATTGCATAGAAATAGATGTCACAGCTCTTGATGATCGCTTCGTGCAGCGCGATCGGGCCGTGTCCACGCCGTTGCGAACAGTGGAAAATGGCGTTGCCGACACGGTAG
>JANLST010000248.1:0-4833 GCA_031362505.1 Sphingomonadales bacterium | reverse complement strand
TGCGATGCGTTCGAGATCCCGATTATCACCTTTGTCGACGTGCCGGGCTTCCTTCCCGGCGTGGGGCAAGAGCATTCGGGCATCATCAAGCACGGCGCCAAACTGCTCTTTGCCTATGCCGAAGCGACCGTGCCCAAGATCACCGTGATCACGCGCAAGGCCTATGGCGGTGCCTATGACGTCATGGCGTCAAAGCATCTGCGCGGCGATCTCAACTATGCCTGGCCCACCGCCGAAATCGCCGTGATGGGCGCGAAGGGCGCGGTGGAGATCATCTTTCGCTCCGATATTGGCGATCCGGAAAAGATCGCCGAGCGGACAAAGGAATATGAAGACCGCTTCGCCAACCCGTTCGTGGCGGCGAGCAAGGGGTTCATCGACGAGGTGATCATGCCGCATTCAACGCGGCGGCGGATTGCTTTGGGGTTGAGGAAGCTGCGGAACAAGACGCTTGAGAACCCTTGGAAGAAGCATGACAATATTCCACTTTAGGAGTCTGACATGAGCACATATGAAGCAACGATCGAATGGCGCATCCGCAACGGCGAGTCCTTCGAATCGCGCAAGTACAGCCGCGCGCATCGCTGGAAGTTTGATGGGGGCGCCGATGTGCCTGCATCGGCTTCGCCATCGGTTGTCGGCACGGCTTATTCCGATGCTGCGGGCGTCGATCCGGAAGAGGGTCTGGTTGCAGCGCTGGCGAGTTGCCACATGCTGTTCTTCCTCGACCTTGCCTCACGTTCGGGCATCAATGTGATATCCTATGTCGATCACGCGATCGGGCAGGTCGGCAAGCGTGATGATGGCAAGGTTGCCATGCTTAGCGCGACGATGCGACCCAGGATCACCTATGCCGGGCCGGCTGATCCCGCCACGGTCGAGGCGCTGCATCACAAGGCGCATGAGCTTTGCTACATTGCCAATTCCGTGAACTTCCCTGTGACTGTGGAACCCGCCGCGTGAAGCTCGGCCGCCTCAATCATATCGGCGTTGCCACACCCTCGATCCCGGACAGCATTGCGCACTGGCGCGATGTGATGGGGGCAACGAAGATTCATGAGCCGTTCGACATGCCTGTGCAAGGCGTGAAGGTGTGTTTCGTCGATACGCCCAATACCCAGATCGAATTGATCGAGCCGCTGGGTGCAGACTCGCCGATCCACGGATTTCTCGCCAAGAACCCGCTCGGCGGGCAGCATCATGTCTGCTTCGAAGTGCCAGACATTCATGTCGCCAAGGCCGAGTTCGAAGCGATGGGCAAGAAAGTGCTCGGTGAACCCCGCATCGGGGCGCACGGCACGCTGATATTTTTCGTCCACCCCAA
This sequence comes from Sphingomonadales bacterium, assembly GCA_031362505.1. Taxonomy (GTDB): domain Bacteria; phylum Pseudomonadota; class Alphaproteobacteria; order Sphingomonadales; family Sphingomonadaceae; genus Aquisediminimonas. Next base: position 3,509 of record JANLST010000248.1, on the reverse strand, counting down.
GGATATGGGCGGGATGCTGACCGAAATCATGGAGACGCCGAAGGAGGGCGCGCACTGAAATGGCATATGAAACCATCACACTCGAGATTGCAGATAGTATCGCCACAATTACGCTCAACCGGCCTGAGCGGTTGAACGCTATGGGGCCGCACATGGCGGACGAAATCTCCGAAGCAGTAGATAATCTAGAAGGCGCACGAGCCCTGCTGATCACGGGTGCGGGCAGGGCGTTCTGTTCTGGTGCCGATTTGCAGGCGCGTGGCGGTGCTGCAGCTCTGGGTGCCAGCGGCCCCTATGGCGCGCTGACCCGCAGCTACAACCCGACAATGGTCAAGCTTTCCAAGCTCAACGTGCCGATCGTGACAGCGGTCAACGGCCCAGCCGCAGGGATTGGGTGCAGCCTTGCGCTGTGCAGCGATTTCGCGATTGCTGGGAAATCGGCGTATTTTCTTCAGGCCTTCGTCAATATCGGGCTGGTGCCCGACGGCGGCTCAACCTGGATGCTGCCGCGTTTGATCGGCAAGGCGCGTGCAACGCAGATGATGCTTCTTGGTGAAAAAATCGGCGGTGAACAGGCTGCAGACTGGGGCCTGATCTACAAATGCGTGGAGGACGCCGAATTGCAGGGTGAGGCAAGGGCACTGGCCGCGCGCCTGGCGAACGGGCCAACGCTTGCGCTGGGCCTCATGCGGCAGAATATCGCGGCCGCGCTTGAGATGGACTATGCGAGCGCCATGACCCGCGAAGCCGAAAGCCAACGTATTGCGGGCAAAAGCGCAGATGCGACGGAGGGGGGAATGTCATTCGTCCAGAAACGCAAGCCGGTGTTTGCGGGCAAATAGCATGGCCAATATCGAAGATTGGAAGGCGGCAGCGGCCAAGGAGGTCAAGGGCAAGGACCTGACCTGGAACACGCCTGAGGGCATTGCCGTCAAGCCGCTCTACACGGCTGAAGACGCAAGCGATCCGGGCCTTCCGGGTTTCGCGCCGTTCACGCGCGGCGTCCGGGCGTCGATGTATGCCGGTCGACCCTGGACGATCCGGCAATATGCAGGCTTTTCGACGGCAGAGGAATCCAACGCCTTTTACCGGCGCAACCTTGCTGCCGGACAGAAGGGGCTTTCGGTCGCCTTCGATCTTGCCACACATCGTGGCTATGACAGCGACCACCCCCGCGTCGTCGGCGATGTCGGCAAGGCAGGTGTGGCGATCGACAGTGTCGAGGATATGAAGATCCTGTTCGACGGCATTCCGCTCGACCAGATGTCGGTCTCGATGACGATGAACGGAGCAGTCATCCCGATCCTCGCTTTCTTCATCGTCGCGGGCGAGGAGCAGGGGGTCGCCCAAGCCCAACTCGACGGCACCATCCAGAACGACATCCTCAAGGAGTTCATGGTCCGCAACACCTATATCTATCCGCCTGAACCTTCGATGCGGATTGTATCGGACATCATCGCCTATACGTCTGCGAACATGCCGAAATTCAACAGTATTTCAATTTCAGGCTATCACATGCATGAGGCCGGGGCGACGGCGGTGCAGGAGCTGGCCTTCACCATTGCTGACGGCAAGGAATATGTGCAGCGGGCGATGGAATCTGGCCTCGATATCGATGCATTTGCCGGGCGGCTGAGCTTCTTTTTCGGCATCGGCATGAACTTCTTCATGGAAGTTTCCAAGCTCCGGGCGGCGCGGACTTTGTGGCACCGGGTGATGGACGGGCTGGGCGCGAAGGATGAGCGTTCGAAGATGCTGCGCACCCATTGCCAGACATCGGGTGTGTCGCTGCAGGAGCAGGACCCCTACAACAACGTCATCCGGACCACGATCGAGGCGATGGCGGCGACTTTGGGCGGCACCCAATCGCTCCACACCAATGCGCTCGACGAAGCGATCGCACTTCCGACCGATTTCTCCGCCCGCATCGCGCGGAACACGCAGATCGTGCTGGCGGAGGAAAGCGGGATCACCAAGGTCGTCGATCCGCTGGGTGGATCATACTATGTCGAGGCGCTGACCGCCGAACTGGTCGATCAGGCATGGAAAATCATCGGCGAAGTTGACGCGATCGGCGGCATGACCAAGGCGGTGGCATCGGGCATGCCCAAGCGGCTGATCGAGGAAGCCGCTGCTGCGCGTCAGGCGCGGGTGGACAAGGGCGAGGATGTGATCGTCGGGGTGAACAAATATCGCCTTGGCACTGAGGAACATCTCGACACTCTGGATATCGATAACGCCAAGGTGCGCGAAGGGCAGATTGCCCAGATTCGCGCCATAAAGGCGTCGCGCGACGAGGGCGCCTGTCAGGCGGCGCTCAAGGCGCTGACGGCGGGAACGCGCGATGGCTCGAACGTTCTCGCCTTGGCTGTAGATGCGGCCCGCGCACGTGCTACGCTTGGTGAGATATCCGATGCAATGGAGGTCGAGTTCGGTCGCTATGGCACCACGCCGACGCCGGTGACCGGCATTTATGGCAAGGCTTATGCGAATGATGCGCGCTATGCGCTTGTCGTTGAAGGCGTCGATGCTGTCGGACGCCGCCTCGGCCACAAGCCGCGCCTTCTTGTCGCCAAGATGGGGCAGGACGGGCATGATCGGGGAGCTAACGTGATTGCCTCAGCCTTCACGGACATGGGTTTCGAGACGATCTCCGGCCCGTTGTTCCAGACGCCGGAAGAGACGTTGGCGCTGGCGCTTGAAAAGGACGTCGATGCCATCGGTGCCTCCTCGCTTGCGGCTGGCCACAAGACACTGATCCCCGAACTGATCCGCCTTCTCCGCGAAGCCGGTCGCAGTGACATCAAGGTGTTCGCAGGCGGCGTCATCCCGCCGCAGGACTACGAGTTTTTGAGGAACGCGGGTGTTGTCGGTATTTATGGCCCCGGCACCAATGTCGTGGAAGCCGCGGCCGACGTCCTCCGTCTGCTTGGGCACAATATGCCTCCAGAACAGGAAGCGGCTGAGTAATGTTCAAAAAGATCCTCATCGCCAATCGTGGCGAGATCGCCTGCCGTATCATGCGCACGGCCAAGAAAATGGGGATCGCGACGGTTGCGGTCTATTCGGATGCCGATGCGCGCAGTCCGTTCGTGCTAATGGCGGATGAGGCCGTCCATATCGGTCCTTCGCCTGCCGCGCAGTCCTATTTGCTGGCAGACAAGATCATCGCGGCGTGCAAGCAAACCGGCGCTGAGGCTGTTCATCCCGGCTATGGCTTCCTTTCCGAGCGCACCTCATTCGCGCAGGCTTTAGCCGACAATGGCATCGCTTTTATCGGCCCACCGATTGGCGCGATTGCGGCGATGGGGGACAAGATCGAGTCCAAAAAGCTCGCCCTGAAGGCGGGGGTCAACGTCGTCCCCGGCTTCGTCGGAGAGATTGACGATACCGAACATGCGGTGCGGATTTCTGCCGAGATCGGCTATCCGGTGATGATGAAGGCCAGCGCAGGCGGCGGCGGGAAGGGAATGCGGCTCGCCTATAGTGAAACGGACGTTCGGGAAGGC
>JANLST010000018.1:0-6965 GCA_031362505.1 Sphingomonadales bacterium | reverse complement strand
TCGAGAACATGCTCGATACGCAGGGATTGCCGCCGCCAGACCTCCTGATCCGCACGTCGGGAGAGCAGCGCCTCTCCAATTTCCTGCTTTGGCAGCTCGCCTATGCGGAGCTGTTATTTGTCGAGACACTCTGGCCTGATTTTGGGGCTGACGCATTGGCGGACGCCGTGCGGGAGTTTGGCGCACGCGAACGCCGCTTTGGTGGCCTGTGACGCAATCGAGGTCGCCCGCATCCGAACTCACCCAACGCATCATGGTTGGGGTTATCCTGATTGTCGTTGCCACGGCTGAAATCTGGTTTGGCGGGATCGCTTTTTGGATCCTTGTCACGGCTGGGGGGTTGATCATGGTTTCCGAATATGCCGCCTTGCTCAAAGTTTCCGATGAACATCGCAGGATGGCGATGTTTGCCATGTGCATTCCGCTCGGCGTACTTGCGCCACTTGCGCTTGGCCCGGGCTTCTTTGCCCTTGGCCTTGTGTTCGGGATGGCCATCGCGGTTGCCATTGTTGCAAAAAATGCAGCGCTTGGTGGCGGTTTGGTTTATGTTGGACTGCCTATTCTGGCATTGCTCTGGTTGCGCCAAATGCCTGAAAACGGGCTGGTTCTGACATTCTGGGCACTGTCACTGGTTTGGGCCACGGATATTGGAGCCTTTTTTGCAGGCCGCGCCATCGGTGGTCCAAAAATTGCGCCCGCAATTAGCCCGTCCAAGACATGGGCGGGGCTTTTGGGCGGCATGGCAATGGCAATGCTGCTCGCAGCGGGCTTTCATCGCTGGCTGGCACTCCCGATATCACTGGTTTGGGCGACACCCTTGCTTGCGATTGCCGCACAGGTCGGTGACTTTTTTGAAAGCTGGATGAAGCGCCGGGCAGGGGTGAAGGACAGTGGCACCCTGCTCCCCGGACATGGCGGGGTCCTTGACCGATTGGACGGCGTGGTGACGGTCGCCCCCTTGGCTGCGCTTCTCGTGGCATTTGGGCTGGCGACATGACGATACGCAAAACCATCACGATCCTTGGCGCGACGGGGTCGGTTGGCCAATCGACCCTTGATCTTGTCCTCCGCAATCCGGCGGCTTTCGAGGTAATAGCGCTGACTGCGCTGACGGACGTTGAGGGACTTGCCAAGGCTGCACGCGCGACATCTGCCCAATGTGCCGTGATCGGCGACGAATCGCGCTTTGCCGAACTGAAATCTGCGCTTTCCGGGACAGGAATTCACGCTGCGGCCGGTGAAGCGGCGGTGATCGATGCAGCACGGCGCGGCGCCGACTGGACGATGGCCGCAATTGTCGGATGTGCGGGATTGATGCCGGTCATGGCTGCCCTTGAAGGTGGTAAAACGCTGGCGTTCGCGAACAAGGAAGCTCTGGTGTCTGCCGGATCGCTGATGATGGACGCCGCAAGTGCATCCGGTACCACCCTTCTCCCGGTTGATTCCGAGCACAATGCCATTTTCCAGTGTCTTGACCGATCTGCGCCGAAAGGGGTCGCACGGATCATCCTTACGGCGAGTGGCGGGCCATTCCGCACCATCGCACTCGCCGAGATGGCCAAAGCGACACCTGAGCAGGCCATTGCGCATCCCAACTGGTCGATGGGCGCAAAGATCTCGGTCGATTCCGCAACCATGATGAACAAGGGCCTTGAATTGATCGAGGCACACCACCTGTTTGCGATGCCTTCCGAACGGCTCGATGTTGTCATTCATCCGCAATCGGTCATTCATTCAATGGTCGAATATGTGGATGGATCGGTTCTGGCGCAGCTTGGTGCCCCTGATATGCGGATTCCCATAGCGCATACGCTTGCCTGGCCGGAACGGATGGACACGCCTTGCGAACGGTTGGACCTGCTGGAGGTTGGCCGGTTGGACTTTGAAGCGCCGGACCTCGATCGTTTCCCTGCACTCCGGCTGGCGCGCGAAGCGATGATTGCGGGCGGAGCAGCGCCAGGAATATTGAATGCGTCCAATGAAATAGCGGTTGCCGCATTTCTGGAGCGCCAAATCGCGTTTGGTGACATTTCGGGCGTTGTCGCGCGGGTTCTTGATCGTTATGGGGCTGCCGCTCCCACCTCGATTGACGATGTGTTGGCAATCGATGCTGAATCCCGCCGCTTGGCATCGGTGATTTTGGAGAGTGTTGCAGCGTGATCGAAACTCCCGGCCTTCTATGGACTGTCCTGTTCTTCATCGTGGCAATCGGTCCGCTGATTTTCCTTCATGAACTTGGGCACTACCTTGTAGGTCGATGGTGTGGTGTGAAGGCTGAAGTTTTTTCGATCGGCTTTGGACGCGAAGTTTTTGGCTGGACGGACAAGCGAGCAACGCGCTGGAAAATCGGCTGGATGCCGTTGGGCGGCTATGTCCGCTTTGCCGGGGATGCCAATGCGGCGAGCCAACCAGACGCCGATTGGGATTTGCTTCCAGATTTCGAGCGCAGCCAGACGTTCCATGCCAAGCCATTATGGCAGCGCGCCGCGATCACGGTTGCAGGCCCCGCCGCGAATTTCATCGTCGGCTTCCTGCTCCTCGCAGGTTTGCTGGCGAGTTTTGGAGAAATGCGCACGCCCAGCATTGTCGGCAGCGTCAAAGCGGGGTCTGTCGCCGAAAAGAGCGGTTTTCTTGAAGGGGATCGAATCGTTGCGATCGGAACCAAATCGATCGATGATTTTGAAACGCTTTATGAAACTGTCTATGCTCGCCCGCGAATGGCTTTGGATTTCGAAGTCGCACGTGGAGAGCAAAGGATCCATATCCTTGCAACCCCAGCCTATATCGAGGCGCGCGACGCATTCGGCAATGTTCAACGTCGCGGCTCAATGGGAATCGGCCCGGTTGAACCGGTTCGCATTTCATTGGGATGGCAGGAAATACCCGGAGCAGCGTTTGATCGGACGATCGGTGCGATAAAATCGACGATCGACGGACTTGGTCAGATTCTGTTCGGAAATCTTTCTGCCAAAGAAATGAGCGGGCCAGTCAAGATGGCCAAATTTGCCGGACAGATTGCGACTCTTGGCTGGGTACCCTTTATCGGATTTGTCGCGATGATTTCCATTAATCTGGGATTCATCAACCTGTTGCCAATCCCGATGCTCGATGGCGGACACCTGTTCTTCTATGCGATTGAGGCCATCATCCGCAGGCCCGTGCCTGCACAAGCTCAGGAATGGGCTTTTCGCACGGGGTTTGTGGTACTGATGACTTTGATGCTGTTCGTTACATTCAATGATTTGGCATCTTTCGACGTGTGGCACCGGCTATCCGGCTTGATTGGTTGACGAGGTTCGGGCAGGGGCGTTCCGCGCACTGCGCTAAGAAGAAGAGGCATTACTGCGTGACAGCGAACAAGGCGTATCAATTTGGCCGCGGCACTCTTGCCCTGCTTCTGCTCGGCACGACTATGCCGGTGGTTGCGCAGACAGCGCCCGCCGCTGTTGCGCCGCCCGTTCTTACGCCAGCCCCGGTCGGCGGAGGCACGATCAAGGCGATCAATGTGTCGGGATCGCAGCGGCTCGAACCCGATACGGTTCGCTCCTATATTCAATTGCGCGCCGGCGGAAAGTACACGACTGAGTCGCTTGATCAGGCCATTCGTGACCTTTTCGATACGGAATTGTTCACTGACGTCCAGATTCGCGACAATGACGGCAATCTCACGATTGAAGTGCGCGAAAATCCGGTGATCAACCGTATCATCCTTGAGGGCAACAAGCGCCTCAAGGAAGACAAGATCAACAAGGAAATAAAACTCGCGCCGCGTCAGATCTTCACACGATCGAAGGTGCGTGCCGATGTCGCGCGTATTGTTGAGCTCTATCGTCGTCAGGGCCGTTTTGCGGCGAATGTCGAGCCCAAGATGGTCATGCTCGACCAGAACCGCGTGGACGTGGTCTACGAAATTTCCGAAGGACCGAAGTCCAAGGTTCAGCAGATCAACATCCTTGGCAACGAAAAGTTCAGCGACGGGCAGCTGCGTGCCGAAATGGCGACCAAGCAGGCCCGAATCACGCGGTTCTTCTCGTCGGGTTCAAGCTATGATCCTGACAAGCTTGCCTATGACCAGTCAAAGATGCGGCAATTCTATCTGACGAACGGCTATGCTGATTTCCGCGTCGTTTCGGCAGTTGCAGAATTGACTCCCGACAAGCGTGATTTCATCCTCACTTATGTGATCGAGGAAGGCGAACGGTACAAGTTCGGCGATGTGTCGGTTGAGAGCGAACTGCGCGATTACAAGCCGCAAGCCGACAAGCTCGCGATAAAGAAGGGCAATTGGTACAACGCCAAACTCGTTGAAGACACAGTCGAGAGCATGACCGAGGCTGCAGGCTTGTTCGGCTATGCCTTTGCCGAGGTCAATCCGGACTTTCAGCGCGACAAGGAAACGAAGACGATGAGTCTCGTTCTCAAGGTCGGCGATGCCCCGCGCGTCTATGTCGAACGGATCGACATCAACGGCAATACGAACACGCAGGATAAGGTCGTCCGCCGCGAATTCCGGGTTGCGGAAGGCGATGCGTTCAACAGTTTCCAGGTAAAACGATCGTCCGACCGTATCCAGTCGCTGGGCTTCTTTCAGGAAAAACTGGAGATTGAGCAGAAGCAGGGTTCTACACCGGATCGCATCATCCTCGAGGCCAATGTCGAAGAACAGTCCACTGGTGAACTCCAGCTTTCGGCCGGTTTCTCGTCGATTGAGCGTTTTATCATCAATGCCTCGATCCGTCAGCGCAACTTCCGTGGCAAGGGCCAGGAATTGCGCGCCAGCGTCAACTATTCGACCTTTTCCAAATCGGTCGAACTCGGGTTTACCGAACCTTATTTTCTCGACAAGAATATCGCCTTGGGCGGCGATATTTTTCGTCGCGATTTCAACAGTTTCAACTTCGTCAACAACAACCGCAACACCACCTATCAACAGCTGACAACCGGGTTCCAGGTGCGGGTCGGCGTGCCGCTTACCGAGTTCTGGTCGGTTGCAGGTCGGTACGGTGTCAATTTGGACGATGTGACGCTCGATCGGAACCAGTTCTTCTTTAACGGCCGGTGCGATCCACTATTGGCCGGACGCTTCCTGTGCGATGCAATCGGCAAACGGGTGACGTCATCGCTCGGATACAGTCTGGTCTACGACAATCTCAACAACCGCCTCCGCCCCAGTGCCGGGCAGCGCGCAGTTTTCAGTCAGGATTTCGCCGGACTCGGAGGGAGCGTCAAATATGTTCGTGCCCGTCTGGACGCTGATAAATACTGGAAGGTGCTCGGCAACTTCATTTTCTCGGTTGGCATAGAAGCGGGCTATATTTTTGCCTTTGGATCAGATCGTGGCCCTGGCGTGGACAAGGTTCGTTTGACCGACCGGTTTTTCCTGGGCGAACCCGAAATGCGCGGATTTGATATCCGCGGCGTTGGCCCGCGGGTGCAGCGTCGGCGTTATGACGTGACGACGGCAACGCTTATCACTGACCGCAACCAGATCACGGACGATGCGCTCGGCGGTCGGGCCTATTACAAGGGTCGTGTCGAGCTTGAAATCCCGCTCGGATCGGGAGCAAAAAGCCTTGGTATCCGGCCTTCGCTGTTCATGGATGTCGGATCGGTATTTGGCGTCAGGCAACCCAATTTGACCACGCTTTCCAGTTTTACGGATCCTGCCGACAATCGTATCAAGTTCCAATGCCGCAACTCGACAACCGGGGCGACAACCTTTGCGACACTGCAAACACCCGCGTCGCCCATATCGCCTACCAACCAGTTTACCCTCTGTCCGTCAACGTCTTCGGCTTTTGCGCCGTTTGACGAACGCTTCCTTGGGGATTCATGGAAGCCGCGCTTGTCGGTCGGCTTCGGATTCAACTGGAAATCGCCATTTGGTCCATTCAGGATCGATATAGCCAAGGCTCTGTTAAAAGAGCCTGGAGATGAAACCAAATTGTTCACTTTCAACGTAGGAACCCAATTCTGATGAAAACATTGTTCAAGGCTGCCCTTCTCGCAGCGGCACCTGTCACCGTGGCTGTTGCTCTTCCATCGATCGCGTCGGCGCAGTCCGTCAGCAACGTGGCGATTGCCGATCTTGACGAGGCGGTCGCAAAGTCCAACGCTTACACGCTTGCCGTCAGTCAGATCAAAGTGACGTACAAGGCGCAGATTGATGCTGCCGATGCCCGCGCCAAGGCATTGACGGCAGAACTTCAGCCGCTCGCTACAGCGTATCAGACGGCCGCCAAGGCGCCGAGCGCTGCACAGAATCAGGTTTCGCTGCAGACACAGCTCGCTGCGCTTCAGGCACGCGAACAGGCGGCGAACCGCGAAGTTGCAAAGATTTCCGAACCCGTGGCGCGCGCCCGCGCCTATGCGCAGGAACAGATCCTGCTCAAACTTGAAGCCGCCGTGAACAGCGCAATGACCAAAAAGCGCATCAACATTCTCTTGCAGCCTCAGGCAGCAATCAAGGCACTGCCAGCAGCAGACCTGACCAACGACGTGTTGGCTGAACTCAATGTCTCCGTTCCCAATGTCAGCATCACGCCACCTGCCGGATGGCAGCCTGGTCAGGCCGGTGCGGCCGCGGGTGCCGCCCCCGCTCAGCCCCAGCCACAAGGCCGGTAGTCGACCCGGTGGAGGCCACTGAACAAGCCAGGCCGGCCATCGGTCCGCTCGATATCCGGGCGGTGATGGCGGCTCTGCCGCATCGTTATCCGATGCTGCTGGTCGACCGGGTCGAGGAAATCGTCCCTGACCGGTCGATCGTGGCCATCAAGGCAGTGTCGATCAACGAAGACTTTTTCAACGGCCATTTTCCTGGCCGCCCCATCATGCCCGGCGTGCTGATCGTTGAGGCGCTGGCGCAGGCCGCTGGCGTGTTGGCGGTCGAGAGTCTTGGATTGGCGGGCAGCGGAAAGCTCGTTTACTTCATGGCGATCGACGGCGCGAAGTTCCGCACGCCTGTC